>JAFSIB010000127.1 GCA_017440005.1 Clostridia bacterium | reverse complement strand
CGAAAACTTCCGTCAACGCATTCGACGCAATACGATTGCCAATCTGGGAAATACGGGCGTGTATCTGGTGTTGACTGCCACGTATTATGTTGCCTTGCTCTGCGGTGTGGTCATGATGATTGCCGGCACGTTGTCGGTTGGTACTTTGGCGGCGTTGTTGCAGATCTTTGAGCAGATACAATCGCCGCTCCGCAACGCATCCGGCTTGTTGCCGCAATATTTTACCATGATGGCTTCAGCGGAACGCTTGTATGAAATGGAACAACTGACACCGGAAGCGGCAACGCCGTTGCCGGCAACGCCGGAAGAGTTGTTCCGTTCCTTTTCACAGTTGGAATTCCGTGACGTACGCTTTACATACGAAGACGGTGCCAAAATCCTGGACGGCGTAGATTTACAACTTCGCCGCGGTGAGATTACAGCACTTGTTGGTGAGTCAGGAATTGGGAAAAGCACGGTTATCAAACTGATTCTGTCAATTCTTACACCGCAAGCGGGATCGATCTGTTTACATTGCGGGGAACATCGTTTTTCCATAGATGCTGCTACCCGTTTGTTTTTTTCCTACGTTCCGCAAGGGAACACGGTGTTATCGGGTACGGTGCGGAATAATATTGCGTTCTTCCGCCCCGATGTTTCAGATGAGCGGTTGCGTGACGTGTTGAAATTGGCATGTTTGGAAGAGTTTGTGGACGGCTTGCCGGAAGGGGTAGACGCTGAAGTCGGTGAACACGGCTACGGTGTGTCGGAAGGACAGGCACAACGCATCGCGATCGCCCGCGCTCTCTTAAACGATGCGCCCATCCTACTGCTGGATGAATGTACATCGGCGTTGGATTCCGAAACCGAAGAACGTTTGTTACACAACCTGCGTTCATTGACCGACAAAACGGTGCTGATCGTGTCGCACAAGGACGGTACGGTTGCCGGAAGCGATCATATCGTGCGCTTACAAGACGGCAAAATGGAAGAAGTATAAAAAAGCGCTCAAACCAAACGGTTTGAGCGCTTTTTTGGTAGGTGTATCGGTTGGATTAAAACTGAAAGCGGTTTCAGTTTTTGCAGCTTTCTTCACGCGACTTGATAACAAAGCAGTGATCGATACCGTAATACGTAAAACACGCCATTGCGTGTGTATCGATTCGTTCGCCGCAAACCAAAATGGGAACCGCAGGGGGGCAACCGACGGTGGGGGCGGCCAGAATCCGTCCATGACACTGATCCACCGGAAGCAACTCCGAACCGGCAAGCAGAGCTTCCCGTATTGTCATCACCTGCTCTCCCCGAGCAAAGGCGGGACACGCCTCTGTAATGGGGGGGAGAGGCGGAATTTTGCAAAGTGCTTGTTCAAGATGTGCCAGCGTTTCTTCGTCGGTTTCGACAGACAGCATTAGCACAAGATAATCCGGATCTGCAAATTCCGGTTCGATCCTTCGCTCGCGCAGAAGTGCCGCCAACTGATGACCCGTATAACCGTAAGGCTTTGCCTGAATGGTCAATTTTAATACCTCGCCGCCGTATAATAGGTATCCTTGTTGAGAAAGCCTCTTTTTGAAAGTCTCCAGCTTGGGAATCAGTTTCCGTAACTGCTCGGGATAAGTGCTGAGCAGTTGGTTTGCGGCATCCAGAGATTGCAAAATCAGATAGGACGGGCTGGTGGATCCAAACAGCATCAAGGCGTTTTTCGCTTGTTCGCCCACTGCCGCATCCATCGCGGCGGACAAATGCAGATAAGCGCCGCCGGTAAGTACCGGCAAGGTCTTGTGGGCAGAGTCGCAACAAAGATCCGCACCCAGATCGATCGGATGCACAGAGCGAGGGAGAAACTTAAGATAAGCACCGTGGGCATTATCCACAGCCAGCAGAACGCCGTATCGATGGCAAACATCAGCAATAGCGCGGATATCCGAAATCGTTCCCAGATAATCCGGACTGGTCAGATAAACAGCCACCGGTTTTTCTTGGGTACTTTGCAGATAGTTTTCCAGTTCCTCAGGTGTCAGGTCGCAGGAAAGGTAACTGACAGCATTTTGGGGGTACAGCCAACAGACATCAGCGTCCAACAGTGCTGCCGCCGTCAGAAATGCTTTGTGCGCATTCCTTCCTGCAGCGATCAGCGGTTTTCTTCCTTGTTGTTTTGCGTAAAGCAAAATCAGATACAACATTGCGCGGATACACTGGGAGGAGCCTTCGGTAGAATAGAGCGTCCTGCACCCGAAAAGTTTACCGGCGTTGGCTTCGCTTTTTGCGATGATACCATCTGCCTCATACAGGCTGTCCGCACCCTGGATCTCCGTAATATCCAGATGTTCCATCCCGAGATAGGAAGACCCCTTATGACCCGGCATGTGCAGACGGCAGGTGTCCGAGCGGGTATAATCCCGCACAAAATCACAGATCGGAGTATCCATCTTATTCACCCAAGGCACGGGCAACCGCTACCATGATGGCGCACTCCATCCGTTTGCGGAACAGTTTACAGCCGTCCTCATAAACACCGGTAACGGAACCGGTGGCATGGTACGCATTGGCCGCACAGCCGCCGGAACAGTACAATCTTGCCCAGCAATCCCGACACTCGGGATGGGCATAGACGTTGCAGGCGGCAAATTCGTTTTGAATCTCGGTGTTGGTCACACCGTCCCAAATATTTCCCAACTTGAACCGTTCTTCACCGACGAACTGATGGCAGGGGTACAGATCACCCCAAGGAGTGACAGCCATATATTCCGTGCCGCTGCCGCAACCGGAGATGCGTTTGTAGATGCAAGGACCGCCGGACAGATCGATCATGTAATGGTAGAAGGTAAACGGTTTGCCTGCCTTATCCCGTTTGAGCATCAATTTCGCCAGCTTTTCATACTGATCCATAACAACAATCAAGTCGTCTTCTGTTAAGGCGGAGGGGTCATCCGGGGCACAGACAACAGGTTCCATGCTCAGCTCGTTAAATCCCAGATCCAGCATAGTCTGAATATCCTGTAGAAAGTCGGGGTTTGCGTGGGTAAAAGTGCCGCGCATGTAATATTCCTTACCGCCGCGGGCTTCCACGAATTTCTGGAATTTGGGCACGATGTTCTCCCAACTGCCGTTTCCGGCGTAGTCTACCCGGAACCGATCGTGGACTTCTTTGCGTCCGTCGAGACTCAGTACCACGTTGCTGCATTCCCGATTGGCCCATTCGATCACATCGTCATCCACCAGAACACCGTTAGTGGTCAGCGTGAAACGGAAATTTTTGCCCTTTTCTTTTTCAATACTACGGGCATACGCAACCAGATCCTTTACCACCCGGAAGTTCATCAGGGGTTCGCCGCCAAAGAAGTCTACTTCCAGATTTCTTCTGTTGCCGGAATTCTCAACCAGGAAATCCAGCGCCTGCTTACCCACCTCATAGGACATGACTGCCCGATCGCCGTGGTACTTGCCTTGGCTTGCGAAGCAGTAGGAACAGTTCAAGTTGCAGGTGTGAGCCACATGCAGGCACAGAGCTTTTACCACACCGGCGGTTTTTTGTTTCAGCGTTCCGGCCATAGATTCAAAGGTGTCGGGCGCAAAGAGCTTTCCGGCATCCTTAAGGCTTTGAACCTGAGCATAACATTCCGCAATATCCTCTCGGGAAATATCGTTGCGGGCAGCATATTTTGCTTCCATAGCCGAAAGAATATCGTCCCGACTTTTTTCTTCAAACAGCGCGATGATGTCATAAGCAACTTCGTCCACCGCATGAACAGATCCGGAGCAAACATCCAGGACAATATGATAGCCGCCCAGCTGATATTGATGAATCATTTCTTGTTCTCCTTTACGAAAAAATGCCGCCGGAATCGGCGGCATTTCACTGGTATGCAATTACTTGCTTTCCTTGGTGCTCTCACACTTCTGGTTTGCAATGCCGCAGCTGGTCTTGCAAGCAGACTGGCAGGAGGTCTGGCACTCACCGCAACCGCCGTTTTTAGCACTGTCACACAGATTGCGGGTTTCGATAGTCTTAATATGTTCCATAGTTTCACCTTCTGTATAAAAAGTATAATCTAAGTTTATCACAATGTCCATTGGGTGTCAATCCCATTTTTACACTGTTTATAGCATACAAAAACAAAGATCCAAACACACTTCTCATTATGAAGTCGTTCGGATCTTTTGTGTGGTGGACGTTAACAGGCTCGAATCGCTGACCCTTCGCACGTCAGGTGAAAGCTCTACCAGCTGAGCTAAACGTCCGTATTTGCGGAACGAGTGCGGTTGCTTTTATATTTGGATTTCCACGAGAGTGCGGGAAGGACCGCTGATTGTCAACCGTTCCGTGCCGTTTCCATCGCGTACAAAGGAAGCGGGGTCGATGCAGGTCATACGCGGTTCTACGGCGGTGTAGGATTGGTGGCAATGGTAAACACAGATGAGTTGTGAGCCGTCCTTGGATGTGGTAAACGAGTGATGACCGACACCGTTTACAAGTTCGGTTCGTTTGAGAAGCGGTGCAGGGTATTTGCGAAACGGTCCGAACGGTGAATCGGACACAGCACACCCAATCCCGTAATGGGGACTTTGATAATCGTTACCCGAATACGTTAAATAATACGTACCGCCGTGTTTGAGCACAAACGGGCCTTCGTTGCATTGTGCAGTTTCTGCCACTTCCCATGGCTGCTCCGGTTCAGCAACCAAACGTTCGGTTTCGGGAAGAATGGCAGTCAGATTATTGTTTACTTCAGCAACGAAAATGCGGTTTTTACAGCGGTAATGCCGTGCATAGTACAAATAGATCTTGCCGTCGTCGTCTTTAAAAAAATGCCCGTCGATCGCGCCGTTACCCTTGTGGTATTCCGGGTTGTATACATTGGCGGTTGCCCATTTTTTCTCGGTTTGTACAAATGGACCGGTAGGGGCGTCGGAAACGGCTATTCCCACATTCCAATCGGCGGTGTATGCCATGTAAAACCGCCCGTTGTGATACAAAACCTCAGGCGCCCAAAAATCCTGTTCGCCGAGCACGTCGTTTGCATCCAAGCAGATGCCGCCATCCGTCCAATCGCGCAGATTGTCCGAAAGCAACAAACGAAAACCAAAGCCGTTGTTGGATGTGTAATGATAATACGTGCCATTGTGTAATAAAACGAACGGATCTGCTCCGGTACACACGGGATTTTGATATGTGACTGTCATAGCAAACACCTCACAGATAGAGAAAAAGCACCTCAATACGAGGTGCTTTTTGGTGGACGTTAACGGACTCGAACCGCTGACCCTTCGCACGTCAAGCGAATGCTCTACCAGCTGAGCTAAACGTCCATATTTGCGGAACGAATGCTATTATAGCGGAAAAGAGCAGGCTTGTCAAGAGAAAAAATCAGAATTTTATGAAAATATCAGGCGTTTAATAAGTGCAACAGATCGGGAATGACCGTTTCAAAGTTTACACCGTACCAATTGCCGTTGGGATCGTCTTCGGTGGCGCGAATGCAATCGGCGGTATAATCGGCAGCAATACGCAAAGCGGTGGGGAGAGGTTTGCCGTTCATCAGCGCGCCGACACACGTACTGGCGAACACGTCGCCGGTGCCGTGATACGCGGCGTCTACGCGGTCGTTATAGTATTCAAAATACTCATCGGTAACCGAATCGTACGCCATAACGCCCACTTTGCTGTCTTCAAAACTAACACCGGTCAAAACGGCGCATTTGGCTCCCAGCGCGGTCAACTTTTTCAACACATCCTGCACGTAGGCACGGTCATACCCGTGATCGCAGTACGGGATGTCCAACATATACGCGGCTTCGGTCATGTTGGGTACCACAATATCGGCTTTGCCGCAAAGAGTTGCCATGGCTTTGGCAAAATCGGGCGTAAACCCTTTGTACAGTTGACCGTAATCACCCATGACGGGATCGATGAATACCAACGTGTTCTCCGAACAGAAATCGGTGATCAATTTTTCCACCAACCGCAGTTGTTCAAACGAACCGAGATAGCCGGTATAAATGGCATCGAATCCGATCTTTTCAGCTTTCCAGTGATTGGTGATGGGGGTGATATCTTCTGTCAGATCACGGAACGTGAAGCCTTCTTTAAAGGCGGTGTGGGTGGACAAAACGGCGGTGGGGAGAACGGCAGTTTCAACGCCCATCGCGGAAATGATCGGCAATGCCACGGTGAGTGAACATTTTCCGACACAGGAAATATCTTGTACAGTTACAATGCGTTTCATAAAAAGACCTCCGAGTTTTGTATGGTAAAACTATACGGCAGACGGTTTAACTTGTCAAGATGAAGATGTTAACGTTTCCAAGGTGAGTTGGGCTTCTTCCCAAGCGGCAAAAAGATCCTCCAGTTGACGGTTTAATGCTTCCAGATCGGCGGATAGCCGCGTGACAGTTTCATAATCGGCGGCGTTTTCCGGTTTTTCCAGTTCCTGTTCCGTATCGGCGATCGCTTGCTCGCAAATGTGTATTTCTTCTTCACAACGCGTGATCTTAGTGGTCAGTTTCCGCTTCTGTGATTCCAGTTCCTTGCGTGCTTTGTAGGCGTTTTCTTTTGCCGGTTTTTCGGTGGATTGCGTGGCGGTTTCTAAGTTGTTAGCGGAACGTTCGGCGAAGGTATCGTAATTGCCCACAATGCTTTCGCAACCGTTCGGGGTCATGTGCAGAACACGTGTTGCCATGCGGTTAATGAAATAACGGTCGTGTGACACAATGAGCAACGTGCCGTCATACCCCTCCAAGGCCTCTTCCAAGGCCTCACGGGACGCGATATCCAGATGGTTGGTGGGTTCGTCAAGCAACAACAGATTATCGTGCGCCAACATCAAACGCAGCAACAGTAACCGTGCGCGTTCGCCGCCGCTTAATGCGGAGATCGGCTTAAACACCTCGTCGCCGTAAAACAAAAACGTGGCAAGGGCGTTGCGGATCTCGGTTTGTGTGAGTTGCGGATAATCATCCCACAATTGATCAATGGCGGTTTTGTCATACGATAATCGGGATTGGATCTGATCGTAATAGCCGATGGATACTTTAGCACCCAGGCGTAAACTGCCTTGTTGCGGTGTCAGTTCACCGGTGATCAGGCGCAATAACGTGGTTTTGCCGCATCCGTTGGGACCGATCAGCACCACGCGTTCACCGCGATGTAACTGAAACGACACGTCACGGAATAACGGCTTTGCGAATTGCATGGCAAGGTTTTCGGCATCCAGCACGTCGTTGCCGCTGACCGTGGATGCGGTAAATCCAAAATGAACGGTATGTTCAGTTTGCTCGACCTGCACTTGCTGTTCTTTAAGACGGTCCAACCGTTTTTCACGGCTTTCGGCGGCACGAACGGATTTTTCGCGATTCCACCGTTTGAGTAACGCGATGTTATCTTCCAATTTCTTGATGCGGCGTTCCATGGTCTTGTGATGATGCAAGGCGATTTCACGATCGCGTTCGCGTTTTTCTTTGTGCGCCGTGTAATTGCCGTTTGTCATGTAGACCGAACCTTGCGTGATCTCAATTGTTCGGTTGGTAACGCGGTCCAAAAAGTAACGGTCGTGCGAGATGATGATCGCGGCACCGGTATACGAACGCAAAAACCCTTCCAACCATTCCACAGACGGAATATCCAGGTGGTTGGTGGGCTCGTCCAACAGTAACAAATCCGCCTTGGATAACAACAAACACCCCATGGCAATTTTGGAACGTTGTCCGCCGCTGAGCGTGGAAACGGGTTGCGTAAACTGTTCGGCAGTAAACCCAAGGCCGGTTAACGTGGAGGAAACGCGACTTTTATAGTACAAGCCGCCTTCGGCTTCAAACGTTTCCTGCAACTGGTGTTGCCGTTCCAACCATTCGGCAGGCGCTTCGGTAACCGTGGACAGACGTTCGTTGATATCCGCCAGTTCCGCTTCCAGTTTGCGAAGCGGCTCAAATACCCGTTCGACGGCTTCCCAGACGGTAATATCCTCATCCTGCAACGTGTGTTGTTCCAAATATCCCAGTTTCACGTGTTTAGACAAAAGAACGTCCCCGCTATCGACCGTTTCATCGCCGATGAGCATGCGGAACAACGTCGTTTTACCCGACCCGTTTGAACCGACAAGACCGATACGGTCATGTTCGCCGACTTCAAAGGACAGTTTGTCGAATAAACAACGTTCTCCGAAATATTTACTTAACCGATGAACGGAGAGAATAGCCATGCGGAAAATCCTTTACAAATTTGTTACACAATTATAGCAGGATTTCTCTTGTCTGGCAAGTAAAATCCTGCTATACTAAAACATTGAAAGTGAGGAGAGGTCCCTATGATGAACTTTAACGAAGAAAAGATGTTTCATATTGGTCTTACTCCGTCCGATGGTGCGGAATATGCGGTGATCACGGGCGATCCCGGACGCGTGGAATTCATTGCAAAATGGTTGGACGATCCGCAGTTTGTGGCATCTCATCGGGAATATACCACGTGGGCAGGTACGCTTGCCGGTAAACGTGTGCTGGTCACATCGCATGGAATCGGCGGTCCGTCCACCGCGATCTGTGTGGAAGAACTGGCGCGGTGCGGCGTTAAAACGTTGATTCGCGTCGGCACCTGCGGCGGCATGGCGTTGCCGGTGTGCGGCGGGGATCTGGTCGTGGCAACGGGTGCCATCCGTGCCGAGGGGACCTCGCGGGAGTATTTGCCGATCGAGTTTCCGGCGGTAGCCGATCTGAACGTCAGTTGTCAATTGATACAGGCGGCAAATGAAGCGGGATACACGGTGCACGCCGGTGTGGTGCAGTGCAAAGACTCGTTTTACGGTCAACACTCTCCTGAGTCTTCACCGGTATCGTATGAACTGATGAATAGATGGCAAGCATGGTTGAAAGGCGGCTGTTTAGCTTCGGAAATGGAGTCTGCCACCTTGTATATTGTGGCGGCGTCGCTCGGCTTGAGAGCGGGTTGTGTGTTGCACACGGTGTGGAATCAGGAACGTGAAGCGGCAGGACTTTCCAACCCTCGGTCGGAAGATACCGAATCTGCCGCAAAAACTGCAATAAATGCGATAAAAGCATTGATAGTTTCGTAAATTTATGTTATAATACTTTGAATATCTTAAAGGCGGTGAGCAGGTGCGGATTTTGGGAATCGATCCCGGTTATGCCATTATCGGTTGGGGCGCGATACAATACGAAGGCGGCCGTTTTCGTGCCTGCGATTTCGGCGCGGTAACAACCGAGGCGGGTACACCGTTTTTACAGCGCTTGAATCGTATCTACGAGGAGATCACGGATATTCTGATTTCCCAGCGTCCCGATGCGATGGCAATTGAAAAACTGTATTTTCAAAACAACCAAAAAACGGCGATCGAAGTGGCGGAAGCGCGCGGCGTGATTTTGCTTGCGGCAGAACGGTGCGGTGTGCCGGTGTTCGAATACACGCCTTTGCAGGTCAAAAGTGCGGTGACGGGGTATGGACAAGCACAAAAACCGCAGGTGATGGAAATGACGCGGCGGTTACTGCGTTTGCAGGCTGTACCAAAGCCGGATGACACCGCGGATGCGTTGGCAATCGCGATTTGTCACGCCCAGACAGGCGGAACGACACTGAAAATGCGCATCATGAAAGGACGGTAGCGGTCATGATATACAGTGTGAGAGGAACCCTGATTCATCGGGAAACCAACTTGGCTGTCGTGGAATGCGGCGGCGTGGGGTATCAGTGCAATATCACGCTCAATACGGCACGGCAGTTACCGCAGATCGGCAGCGAAGCCATGTTGTTTACCATCCTCAACGTACGTGAGGATGCGGCGGAATTGTTCGGGTTTGCCGATAACAATGAACTTACTTGTTTTAAACTGTTGACCGGCGTTAACGGAGTCGGCCCCAAAGCGGGATTGTCGATTTTGTCGGAACTGTCGCCCGAACGGGTGGCGCTTGCGATTGCCGGTGGGGATTATAAAGCATTAACACGTGCGCAGGGTGTTGGCCCGAAATTGGCACAGCGCATTGTGCTGGAACTCAAAGATAAAGTCGGCATACCGTCTGCAACAGGCGGTACCGTTTTGGATAGCGGTGCACCGATCGGTGCGGCAAACGCATCCGGTAATGCGGCTGAAGCGGCGAGTGCTCTCACCATGTTGGGCTTTAGTGCCGGTGAGGCTTCGGCAGCGGTTGCCAAATTGGACAGCGCATTGCCGGTGGAAGAACTGGTACGGCAAGCACTGCGTACGCTGGGCAGACGATAAGGGGTGTGTACGATGCAGGAAATGGATTATGAAAATCGCATGATGTCCACGGAATACCTGCCGGAGGACGAAGGGGATAACCCGCTTCGCCCGCGCACTTTGGAGGAGTACGTCGGTCAGGAAAAAGTCAAAGAGAATTTGTCGGTGTTTATCAACGCCGCCAAAATGCGGAACGAACCGTTGGATCACGTTCTGTTATACGGCCCTCCCGGATTGGGTAAAACCACGTTGTCGGCTATCATTGCACACGAACTGGGTGTGAATTTCCGTATCACATCCGGTCCCGCGTTGGAACGTGCCGGTGATCTGGCGGCGTTGCTTACCAATCTGGATCAAGGCGATGTGTTGTTTATTGATGAGATTCATCGGTTGCCGCGTACCGTGGAAGAAATTCTGTACCCGGCAATGGAAGATTTCTCAATTGACATTATCAACGGCAAAGGGCAGGGGGCGTCGTCCATTCATCTGCCGTTGCCGAAGTTTACGTTGATTGGAGCTACCACGCGTGCCGGTCAGTTGTCGGCACCGTTGCGTGACCGTTTCGGTGTAGTGTGCCGTCTGGAAATGTACACGCCGGAAGAACTGTCCAAGATCGTCAGTCGGAGTGCCGGTATTTTGGGCATCACGTGTGACGAGGACGGCGCTTTGGAATTTGCTTCTCGTTCGCGCGGGACACCGCGTATCGCCAACCGCTTATTGAAACGGGTGCGCGATTTTGCTCAGGTCATGACGGGCGGCGGTATCACGGATACCGTTGCCAAAGAAGCGCTGGATCGCTTGGAAGTGGATAAACTGGGGCTGGATATGGTGGATCGCCGCATGTTGTTGGCGATGATACAGCATTACAACGGCGGGCCTGTGGGATTGGATACGTTGGCGGCTGTGATCGGTGAAGAAGCCGTCACCATTGAAGATGTGTACGAGCCGTATTTGTTGCAACTCGGCTTTATCAACCGTACACCGCGCGGCCGTGTGGTATTGCCTGCGGCTTATGCGCATTTGGGCATTGCCCATCAAACAACATTCGACGTATAAGGTGTATGTATGAGAACTGCAGAGCATTGGAAAGATTATGAACTGTTGGATGCCACGGACGGAGAGCGTTTGGAACGTTGGGGCGATTGTGTACTCATTCGTCCCGATCCGCAGATCTTGTGGCATACCGGTCGGCGGCATCCGCTGTGGGAATCCGCACATGCACGGTATCACCGTTCACATACCGGGGGCGGTCATTGGGAAACCTATAAGCCGTTGCCGGATGTGTGGGAAATCGGATACCGCTCTGAGGCCGTTCCGTCCGAACTGCGTTTCCGCTTAAAGCCGATGGGCTTTAAACATACCGGTTTATTTCCCGAACAAGCGGTTAACTGGGATGCGATGGCACAGATGATCCGTACGGCAGGTCGTCCGATCCGTGTGCTGAATTTGTTTGGGTATACTGGTGCGGCAACTTTGGCATGTGTGGCGGCGGGCGCACACGTGACACACGTGGATGCTTCCAAAGGCATGGTTACGTGGGGGCGTGAAAACGCGGTTTCCAGCGGTCTTGCCGATCAACCCATGCGGTGGTTGGTGGACGATTGCGGAAAATTTGTACAGCGGGAACAACGTCGCGGCAACACGTACGATGCGATTTTGATGGATCCGCCGTCCTACGGTCGCGGACCGGGCGGTGAAGTGTGGAAACTGGAAGAGCAGATCTTTGGCTTGGTGCGCGAATGCGTTGCCCTGCTTTCCGATCGTCCGTTGTTCTTTTTGATCAACTCGTACACCACGGGATTGTCACCGTCGGTGATGCAATATATGCTGGCGTCCTTGATTGCCGAACGGCACGGCGGTACCACCTCGGCGGATGAGATCGGCTTGCCCGTAACGCAAAGCGGTCTTGTTTTACCGTGCGGTGCAACAGCAATGTGGAAAGAAGGAAACAATCGGTGAACATCATACGGGCGGAGCAGATCCGCTTTCAATACGATGGGGAAGAGCATCCCGAATCCGCAGTCGTACTGGACGGTATTGATCTGACAGTACCGAAAGGGCAATTTGTAGCATTACTCGGGCACAACGGGTGTGGAAAATCCACGCTTGCCAAGCACTTTAACGCCTTGTTATTACCGCTCGGCGGCCGTGTGTATATCAAAGATATTCCCACCGATGATGAAGATAAACGGTATGATGTGCGCAGTACGGTGGGGATGGTCCTGCAAAATCCCGATAACCAGTTGGTTTCCACCATTGTGGAAGAGGATGTTGCGTTTGGCCCGGAAAACTTAGGCGTTGCACCGGATGAGATCCGCAAACGTGTGGACGATGCGTTGCGTGCGGTCGGTATGTATGAATACCGCGATCACGCGGCACATAAATTATCGGGCGGTCAGAAACAACGTGTGGCAATTGCCGGTGTTTTGGCAATGCAACCGGAATGTATTGTGCTGGATGAACCGACTGCAATGTTAGATCCGCGCGGTCGCCGCGAAGTGATGGAAACGATCTGTCGCTTGAACCGTGAACAGGGAATTACGATCGTGCTGATCACGCACTATATGGAAGAAGCAGTACTCGCAGATCGCGTTGTGGTTATGGATGACGGTAAAATCGTTTTGGACGGTACACCGCGTACCGTATTTTCGCAGGTGGACACTTTGCGTCAAAACGAATTGGATGTGCCGCAACCAACGGAATTGTGCCATTTGTTACGGCGTGCAGGTGTTGCCGTGCCGGAAGACGTGTTAACGGTGGACGAATGTGTGGACGTGTTGTCTGCGTTACTTTTGTAATTAACTTACCTTAAGGAAGAACAACCATGGCTTTGATTGAAACACGCAATTGTACAGTACGGTATTCCTCGGGTACGCCGTTTGAAAAGGAAGCTCTCTCGGATGTGTCAGTGTGCATCGAGGAGGGTGAATTTGTTGGCGTCATCGGGCATACCGGATCGGGAAAGTCCAGCTTTGTACAGTTGCTGAACGGTCTGCTGAAACCGGACAGCGGTACGGTTTTATTGGATGGCCGTGATATTTGGGAACAACCGAAAGACATTCGTCGCGTGCGATTTGAAGTGGGTATGGTATTCCAATACCCCGAGTATCAATTGTTTGAGGAAACGGTTTACAAGGATATTGCATTTGGACCGCAGAACATGGGCTTGTCCGATGAAGAGATCCGCGAACGGGTGCATACCGCCGCGAAATGGGTGGGATTGAAACCGGAATTGCTCGCAAAATCGCCGTTTGAATTATCGGGCGGTGAAAAACGCCGTGCCGCGATTGCCGGCGTGATGGCGATGCGTCCCCGTGTGTTGATTCTGGATGAACCGACGGCAGGATTGGATCCGCGCGGTCGGGACATGATCTTAAACCGTATCCGTGCATATCAACAGGAGTTCCATACCACGGTATTGCTTGTGTCGCACAGTATGGAAGATATTGCACGCGTGGCAGACCGCGTTTTGGTGCTCAACCGTGGCAGTGCGGCGATGCTGGAACCGACTGAGACGCTTTTCTCTCACGTTACACAACTGGAAAGTATGGGACTTTCCGTGCCTGCCGTCACCCGTATTCTGCTTAAATTACGCGAGCGGGGTGTGGCGGTGCCCGATCATGTGTATACGGTGGAGGATGCCGCTCGGGTATTGCTTCCTTTGTTGAAGGGAGGGGATATCCATGTTGGCTGATATTACCTTCGGACAATTTTTCCCCGGTAATTCGGTGATCCACCGCCTGGATCCCCGCATCAAACTGATCTTGACGTTTGCTTATATCTTATTGATCTTTCTGCCGGATAATTGGGTGGGATTGGCGGCGGCCGTTGTCTTTTTGGGCATCAGCGTCATGCTGTCCCGTATTCCGTTAAAGCCGGTGTTGAAAGGCTTAAAACCCGTTATACCGTTGCTTATCTTTACCTCGCTAATTAATATGTTTTATGTGGACGGAACTCCGCTTTTCAGTTTTTGGATCGTGACTGTTACGCGGGAAGGCGTTTTTACGGCGTTATTCATTTCCGTTCGTATTTTGAGCTTGATCGCCGCGGGTTCGTTGCTCACGTACACCACCTCGCCGACCACGTTGACCGATGCGTTGGAGCGGGTGCTGAGTCCGTTGAAACTGTTGCACATCAGTGTGCATGAGATCGCGATGATGATGACGATCGCGTTGCGGTTTATCCCGACGTTGATCGAGGAAACCGATAAAATCATGGCGGCGCAAAAGGCGCGCGGTGCCGATCTGGAAAGCGGTAATGTGTTACAGCGGGTACGGGCGTTGATCCCGATATTGGTCCCGTTGTTTATTTCGTCCTTCCGCAGAGCCTACGAATTGGCAACGGCGATGGAATGCCGTTGCTATCACGGCGGGGACGGACGTACGCGCATGAAGCAGTTGCATCTGTGTGGGCGCGATTACGTGGCACTTGGCTGCATGGCAGCATTTGTGGCACTTTTGATTGTCAGTAACATTTATGTTCCTGCCATGATCTGATTGGTTTTAAAAAAAGGAGGGTCTGTATGGAAAACGTACTGCTTACGTTACAATACGACGGTACGCGGTATCACGGTTGGCAAGTACAACCGAACGGTATTACCGTACAGGAAACTCTTCAAAACGCAATTGAACGCATTACCGGCACACGCAGTGCCGTGACGGGATGCAGCCGCACAGATGCCGGTGTACACGCCAATCGGTTTTATTGCACGACTGGTAAGCCGGAGCAATTGAGCGAGGATAAATTTGTTCAGGCGCTCAATGCGGTCTTACCGTTTGACGTAGCGGTACTCGCTTGTCGGACGGTGGACGATAATTTTCATCCGCGGTATTCCGCCGTCGGCAAACAATACGTATACCGCATCTGGAACGGTAACACCCGCAATCCGTTTGAACAAGGGCGTGCGTTGCATGTCCGTGCACCGCTCGATGCGGAACAGTTGAATACCATTGCAGAGATGTTCGTTGGTACGCACGATTTTTCGGCGTTTTGTTCGGCGGGAAGTTCTGTGCAGGATAAAGTACGTACCGTTCGGCGCTCAACCGTTACACGGCAAGGTGACCTTGTGTTGTACACCGTGGAAGCGGATGGCTTTTTATACAATATGGTTCGCATTTTGGTGGGAACGATATTGGATGTGAATAACGGTCGCTTAACGCCGGAAAATGTCCGCGAAGCCTTGTGCAGCGGCAATCGAGATTTAGCGGGTGCAACGGCACCGGCATGCGGTCTGTTTCTCAACGAAGTGTGGTATAAAAAAGAGGAGGCGGAAACATGAGTAAAGCGAAAACAACGCACAAACGCGGTGTTACGCCTTATCGGCAATGGCTCCGCTTGTTTGTTCGGTTGTTGATCGTTGCCGCTGTTCTGCTTATTGGTTTTCTTGTGTGGAATAATTGGGATAAACTGGCACCGGAAGCAGTACTGGACTGGGCGGAAACTCGCTTTGGCGATGCTCAGATCGGCACCGGATTCCCCACGCAGGCGCAGGGGAATTCCGTTGTTGCTATGGGTGAGGTCAACCAACATCTGGTGATGTTGACGGATACGAATCTGCAGTTTTATAACAGCTCGGCAACGCGCGTGATCACGCGCAAACACGCGTTTTCCGATCCGGTATTGCACACGGCAGGACGGTATGCGTTGATTACGGAAACCGGTGGTTCACGTTTTCGTCTGGAATCCCGCCGCGAAACGGTATTGGAAAAAGAATTGGAAAACCGCAAGATCTATGCTTCCTGCTTGCTGCCGTCCGGTATGGTGGGCGTGGTGACCGACAGTGCCTCTCAGAGTTACGTGTGTGAGATCCGGGTGTATAACCGCAGCGGCAAAACGGTGTTTTCGTATCAAAGCCGCAAATATATACTCACCAACATTTCGTTAACCGCTAACGGAAACGGCATCGCCGCTGTTGGTACGACCGCTGAAAGCGGTGTGCTGAAATCGGTGTTGTTGGTTTTCGATTTTTCAAAGGAAGAACCAACAGAATATGTCGGCAACGATTTATTACTGTATGATGTGAACTGCTTCAGCAGCGGTGCGGTGCTTGCTTTGGGGGATACTGAGTTGTGGGTGTTGCCCGCTCGCGGTAACGAAGTGGAAAAAATATCGCTGGAAGGTTTTGAACCGATCGGTTACAGTGCCACACAGACGTTATCCGGTATCATGTTGCAACGTTCCGGCAGTACCGGCGACGGCTATGTCTGGACGGTGGACGGTTCGGGAAATGTGTGGAAAAGTGAGTTGTTGGTTGGTACATTCCGCAACCTTTCTTGTCAGAATTCGCGTTTGATTGCTCTTACCGATTCGCAGTTGTATGTTGTCGGAAAATCGGGTATCGAAACACAAATGCCCGTACCGTCGGATTCTCTGCTTGCAACGGAATACCGTGACGCACCGTTGCTCTTGACACTCAGCGAATTGAAACGCCCCGAATAAGCGGTTGTCGTATCGTTAAATTTGTGGTACAGTATATCTTGTTACGAAAGGAACAGGTGAAGGAAATGGCATATATTTTGGATTTGATCGTCTTGGCTGTGGTAGCGGTTACCGTGTTTTTGGGGTATCGCCGCGGCTTTATCCGCACGATCGTTCAATTGGTCGGTTGTGTGGCGGCTTTTGCGTTGGCACTTTCGCTGAGCGCAACGGTTTCAACATACATATACGACGATCTGTTGCGTGACGGTCTGCATGAAAAGATTGAAACCGCTTGGAACGATACGGTTGTGGAAGGTGCCGCGAATACGGTGACCGAACAAGTGGAGTCGGTCATGGAAAACTTGCCGTCCTTTTTCACTGCCACTCTGGATGCGGATGCGTTGGTTGAAGGAATTACGGGTTCTGTCGGTAATACCGACACCGGTACGGCTGTAGCCGATTATTTGGTGAACGATATGCTGCGTCCGATTTTTGTGGCAATACTGCGTTTCGTTTCGTTCCTGGTGTTGTATCTGGTGCTCATGTTGGTGATCCGTTTACTGGAAAAACTGATAACGCCGCTTATCAAATTACCGCTGATCCGTCAAACGGACGGGACGCTTGGTGCGGTTATCGGATTGTTCAAAGGTATTATTTTTGCATTGGTTGCCGTTACTATCATGCAGTTGATCGCGGCAAGCGCAACGAGCGGTCCTTGCACGCAGGAAAATTTAGATAACAGTTTATTGGCGGGCTGGATTGCCGATATTAACCCACTGTCTTCCGTTTTGCAACTTGATTGAGTGAGGTAGCGTAAGCGATGGAACGTTTAAAGTTTGTTTGGAATATCCCCAATACGTTATCGTTGGTGCGTATTGTGTTACTGCCCGTTTTTGCCGTTTTGTACTTTAACGAGCATGTCGTGTGGGCGGTTGTGGTATTGTTGTTGTCCGGACTCACGGATTTGTTGGACGGTGTCATTGCGCGGCGGTTTCATCAGATCACCGAAGTGGGGAAACTGTTGGATCCTGCGGCGGATAAACTGACACAAGTGACCGTTCTGATGTGTTTGGTCGTGCAGTATCCGGCGCTGATTCCACTGGCTGTGATTTGCTTGACTAAGGAGATCTTGCAAGCAATCGGCGGATGGATACTGTTTTCCAAGAATGCGACCATTCGCGGTTCCAAGTGGTTTGGAAAACTTTCCACCGCTTTGTTTTACGCGGTTATGTTGTTGATCGTGGTGTGGACGGATATGCCCAAAACGGTGTTGATCGTGTTGGTGGCGCTCGTTGCCGCCACGATGTTGTTCTCGTTTTTTAAATATATGATGATCTATTTGAAGATTCGCAAGCCTTCAAAAGACGAACAAGCGGTTTCGGCTGAGGCAAAGCAAAATTAAGGTAAGGAGTTCCCGATAACATGGTATGTTCTCGTTGTAAAAAACGTCCGGCGGTTGTGTTTATCACACGCATGGAGGGGGATAACAGTGTCAATGAAGGCTTGTGCCTGACCTGCGCAAAAGAACTGGGCATCAAACCGGTGGATGATCTGCTCACAAAATTCGGGATCGGTCAGGAAGAACTGGAACAGATGGACGAACAGTTGGGCGAACTGATGAATCCCGAAGACGGGGAAGACGGGGACTTTATGCCGGGCGGTGCTGCCACGTTCCCGTTTTTACAAAACCTGTTTGGCGGACAGGCACCTGCCAATGCTGAAAACAGCGAGTCTGCAGACAAAAAAGAAAAACCGAAAAAAGATAAAAAACGCAAAGCGTTGGCATTGTATTGCACCGACCTTACCCAAAAAGCGCGG
>JAFSIB010000126.1 GCA_017440005.1 Clostridia bacterium | reverse complement strand
CGCGGATTTGACAGTTTTTACGGCCTGATTGCCGGTATGTGTGCCGGTAACTACGATATTACCGACATTTTTGTGGATTCCACGCTTAAGATCGGCGGCGGCGTTGAGGAACTGCTTGGTTTTGTAGAGAAACTGAAAGCACTCAGCGACAAAGTCAACACCAACATTGTGATGTCGGTTTCGGCAGATCCGAGCGAAATTCCGGAGAAAATCGCAGAACTCGCCAAAGAGATCTGATGACACGGTATGACCAAAGCGCCGGAAACGGCGCTTTGTCTTTGTGTGTCCGTTAAAGTAAGAAATTTTCCGAAAAAAGATATTGACAAATTAGGGTTGTCCCTATATAATATTCTGCGTGACTATTGAGGTGAAATATGCTTCTTCAATTACAGTCCCTGTTCATGGGCGAACAAGCCAGTCTGCCGATCGACTGTACTCTGGATTTTTCCGAACTGGAATGGAACGGCGGTTATCCGTTCAAACAACCCGTTCGGGTCAAGGGTGAGATTCGGCATAACGCAGGTGTGGTAACACTCAAAGCGCAGGTCGATTACCGATACGACGGTATCTGTGATCGGTGCGCGTGTGAACTCAGTTGCGACGAACATCTGTCGATGGAGCATATTCTTGTGGTTTCCCTCAATCACGAGGACAACGATAGTTTTGTTCTCATCGACAATTATCAGCTTCCGTTGGATGCGTTGGTGGAAGAGGATCTCCTCCTCGATCAACCGTCGAAGCGGTTGTGCCGTGAAGATTGCCGAGGACTGTGCCAACAATGCGGCAAGAACCTGAACGAAGGGGATTGCGGTTGCAAACAGGATACGGTGGATCCGCGGCTTGCCGTTTTACAGCAGTTGCTGGACTGAGATTTTTTTGAATATGTTAAGGAGGTGCTGACGATGGCGGTACCGAAGAGAAAAAGTTCAAAGGCTCGTCGCGATACGAGACGGAATAATGTTTGGAAGACTACGGCTCCCGAACTGGTTAAATGCCCGCAGTGCGGCGAATACAAACGCCCGCACCGTCTTTGCGGAGCTTGCGGCTATTACAACGGCAGACAGATCGTCAAAGTGGAGGAGTAATATCCGAAACGGGTTGTAAATGCCCCACATCAAGGGAAGAATAGAGGGTGCGACCTGCTCGGGTTGCGCCCTTTGTTTTTTAGCATCAATATGCCGTTTGAAAAAGGAGGGATTTGGATTGGCAGTGGTGATCGCGCACGTATTACCCAAAAGCATTGCGGCACGTAAACGCATTGCGGCGGGGGATCGTCTGCTTTCCGTCAACGGTCACACGATCGAAGACGTATTGGATTATCGCTTTTATTTATCCGAACCGCGCCTGTCCTTGTCCTTGCAAACGGTTACAGGGAAGACCCGAACGGTACGCATCCGTAAAGCTGAGGATGAGGATATCGGCCTGGAATTTGAGACGTATTTGATGGACCGTCAACATTCCTGCCGTAACAACTGCATCTTTTGTTTTATCGATCAGATGCCGCCCGGCATGCGGGAGACCTTGTATTTTAAAGATGATGATAGCCGTTTATCGTTTTTATTCGGCAATTATATTACCCTTACAAACCTTTCGGAGCATGAGATTGATCGCATTATGGCGATGCGCATCAGTCCGATCAACATTTCGGTACATACCACCAATCCCGAACTGCGTTGCCGCATGATGAATAACCGATTCGCGGGGGACACGTTGTCACTCCTCAAACGGTTTGCCGATGCCGGTATCCACATGGATTGCCAACTGGTTTTGTGTCCCGAATGGAATGACGGGGACGAGTTGTTGCGCAGTATGCGGGATCTGGCGGCGCTGGCACCGGCGGTAGAATCGGTAGCGGTCGTGCCGGTAGGCCTTACCAAGTATCGGGAAGGACTGACCCCGTTGCGTCCGTTTACGGCGGAAGAAAGCGCCAGCGTGTTGGATATGGTGACCCGTTTTGGTGATGAGCAAGAAGCGCAAACCGGAAACCGTTTGATCTATCCCGCAGACGAATGGTACGTGCAGGCGGGGCGTCCCATCCCCGATGAAACGTTTTACGGAGAAATGTCCCAACTGGAAAACGGCGTGGGATTGGTGGCGTTATTGCGTTCTCAATTTGCGGATGCGTTGGCATCACATGACGGACGTGAGGGCGCGGGTACCAAAACCGTGCTTGCTACCGGTATGGCGGCGGCACCAATCGTAACTGAGCTGGTGAATACCGCCGCATCAAACGTGCGCGGTATTGCGGCGCAGGTGCGGGCGATCCGTAACGACTTTTTCGGTGAAACCATCACGGTTGCCGGCTTGGTAACAGGTCGTGATCTGCTTGCACAATTACAAGGCATTCCGTGTGATCGGGTGCTGATTCCCGATTGTATGTTGCGTCACGAGGGCGATCGCTTTTTGGATGACGTGACCCCGCAGGATTTGGAAAATCAACTGGGCATCCGTGTGGAAGTGATTGCCACCGACGGTGCGGCATTGTTTGAAGCCCTGTTAAGATAAGAGGTGAACACGATGGCAAAACCCATTGTGGCGGTTGTCGGCAGACCGAATGTCGGCAAATCCACATTATTCAATAAACTGATCGGCCAACGGTTATCCATTGTCAAGGATACGCCCGGCGTTACGCGTGACCGCATTTTTGCCGCTTGCGAATGGCGCGGCAGGAGTTTCATGTTGGCGGATACGGGCGGTATTGAACCCCATTCCGACGATGTAATCCTATCCCAGATGCGCCGTCAGGCACAATTGGCAATCGAGCAGGCGGATGTGATCGTTCTGGTGACTGATCTGCAGTCGGGTGTGACCGCCAACGATGCGGATGTTGCGGTTATGTTGCAAAAAAGCGGCAAACCGATCATACTGTGTGTCAATAAATGCGATCGCATCGGTGAACCGCCTGCTGAGTTTTACGAATTTTACAATTTGGGTCTCGGTGACCCGATCGCCGTGTCCTCGTTACACGGTACCGGTACCGGTGATTTATTGGATGCGGTGTTTGAATATTTACCTGCCGAAGAAGAGGAAGAGGAAGAAGATGACCGCATCAAAGTGGCGGTGATCGGTAAACCGAATGCCGGTAAATCCTCTCTTATTAACGCATTGGCGGGGGAAGAGCGCAGTATTGTTTCGGATATTGCGGGTACCACGCGGGACGCGATCGATACCGAGATCGATACCACACAAGGTAAATTCCTGCTCATCGATACCGCGGGTCTGCGTCGCCGCAGCCGTGTGGACGATGCCATTGAAAAATACAGTATTCTGCGTGCAGAAATGGCGGTGGAACGCGCTGACGTGTGTGTCATTTTGATTGACGGTGTGGAAGGCTTTACGGAGCAGGACAGCAAGGTTGCGGGTATTGCTCATGAAAAAGGAAAGGCCTGTATTATTGCGGTCAACAAGTGGGATGCGGTGGAGAAAAATGACCGCACCATGGCGCTCATGCGCAAAAAATTGGAAAACGATTTCAGTTTTATGGCGTATGCACCGTTTGCGTTCATTTCCGCCAAGACGGGACAACGGTTGGATCGGTTGTTGGAACTCATTACGTACGTTAACGAACAAAACGCGACACGTATTTCGACCGGTATGCTCAACGACGTATTGGCGCAGGCAACGGTGCGTGTGCAACCGCCGACAGACAGAGGAAAACGTCTGAAGATCTACTACATGACGCAACCCTCGACCCGTCCGCCGACGTTTGTGTTCTTTGTGAACCGCGCCGAATTGTTCCATTTTTCCTATCAGCGATATTTAGAAAATCAATTACGGGAGACCTTCGGCTTAGAAGGCACCCCCATCCGATTTATCATCAGAGAACGTGGAGATAACAGTGGTAAATAGGAGGACACCATGATCACTTTTTTGCAGAATTGCTGGCTTTCCATGCTGCTTACGGCGGTGATTGGATATTTGCTCGGCAGTATCAGTTTTGCCATCATCGTAACCCGCCGTTTTTCCGGGAAAGATATTCGGTCTTTCGGGAGCGGTAATGCGGGTGCTACTAACGTGCTGCGCTCGCAGGGAAAATTACCGGCGTTGCTCACCTTTATCGGTGATCTTATCAAGAGCATGACGTCGGTGTATCTGGGCGGCGTGTTGTTGCGTTCCTTGCAATTGGCGCCGCAAACCGATCCGACGTTACTGACCTCCAATCCGGAGCACTTGGCGTTGATCGGTTCGTATCTTGCGGGGTTATGTTGCGTACTCGGTCACATTTATCCGATATTTTTCGGATTCCGCGGTGGCAAAGGTGTTATGACGATCCTGGGCATGACGCTCATTTTGGATTGGCGCACCGCGCTGATTGCGTTGTCTGTGTTTACTTTGGTTGTTCTTCTTTCGCGTATGGTCTCGCTCGGTTCGATCATTGCCGGCATCAGTCTGCCCATCACCACGTATCTGATGCGTACTTTTGTGTATCATCAGGCGTGGCCGACTGTGGCGTTCTGTACGGCGGCGATGGCGATCATTACAGCGATCGCTATCATCAAGCACCGCGAGAATATCAAGCGGATCTTTGCGGGTACGGAAAGTAAGATCGGAGGGAAACGGTAACATGGCCGATATTGCTGTTTTCGGTGCCGGCGGATGGGGTACGGCGTTAGCTGTTATGACAAACCGTCAAGGACACTCTGTTTCACTGTGGTCCCCGTTTGAAGAGGAGATCGCTTCGATTCGCCGCCACGGACAACACCGCAAACTTTTACCGGATATTGCGGTGGACCCGTCGATTCAATTAACGTGTGACGCGTCGGTCGCCGCCCGTGCCGACCTGGTGATTCTGGCTGTTCCGTCGTTTGCGATTGCCAACACGGCGGCGATGTTACGCCCGTATCTGAAAC
Organism: Clostridia bacterium; assembly: GCA_017440005.1. Taxonomy (GTDB): domain Bacteria; phylum Bacillota; class Clostridia; order Oscillospirales; family Acutalibacteraceae; genus RGIG3009. The sequence continues at coordinate 3,662 of JAFSIB010000126.1, read as the reverse complement.
CGGGTGCCGTGGTTGCCAATGCCGGTAAGGGCTTGGAAGAAAAAACGTACCGCCGTTTTACGCAAGTGATCGCCGAAGCATTGCCGGGTATCACCCCGGTTGCGTTATCCGGCCCTTCACACGCCGAAGAAGTGGGAAGAGGGATTCCCACCGTGGTGGTCAGCGCATCGCAGGATATGCAAGCCGCCGCTTATGTGCAGGATGTGCTGATGAATCCTGCGTTCCGTATTTATACGGTGCGGGACGTGATCGGCGTGGAACTCGGCGGTGCGCCCAAAAATGTGATCGCACTGGCAGCAGGTATCTGTGACGGTTACGGTATGGGTGATAACACCAAAGCAGCGCTGATGACGCGCGGCCTTACCGAAATTGCCCGTTTGGGCGTGAAAATGGGTGCCGATTCCGCTACGTTTTTCGGATTGTCCGGTATGGGCGATCTGATCGTGACTTGCGGCAGTATGCACTCGCGCAATCGCCGTGCCGGTATGCTGATCGGCGAGGGGATTCCCCCGGCAGAAGCGGTCAAGCGCATCGGTACTGTGGAAGGTTATCTGGTTGCGGGGACAGCGCATGAATTGGCACAAAAAATGAGCGTCGATATGCCGATCGTGGATGCGTGTTACCGTATTTGTTATGAGAATTACCCGCTTGGTGAAGCGGTCAACACATTGATGACACGTCCCGGTAAAAACGAGCAGCAGATATAATGAAAAGCCGCCGCGGCAGATGCCGCGGCGGCTTGTTTGTTATTGGCTTGTACTGCCGAACCCGCCGCTTCGATGCGCATCGGCTTCGTCATCTTCGGTGATGCCGTATTCCACGAAAACGCCCTGTGCAAACGCGGCACCTGCGGGCAGGTCCACGGTTTTACCCTCGCGGGAATCGTTGGTGAGTTTGATCTGAATATGTCCCTCGTTATCGGCACCGTAATAATCGCTGTCAATAATGCCGACGGTGTTGTTGAGTTGCAGGCGGAATTTAAAACCTAATCCGCTGCGGGGGTAGATCTTCAGCACCCATCCCTCGTCAATGCGCACCCGAATACCGGTGGGGATTTTGACCGATTCACCCGGTGCGAGTTTGATAGCGCACGGCAGGTAAAAGTCGTAACCGGCAGAACCGGCGGTGGCGCGGCGCGGCAGGGCGGGCAACGCGGGAATCGGTTGATTGCCGAAACAATCGACGTAATCGGCGGCAAATTGGGTATCGGATACCCACTCGAATTTGGCAATACGTTTCATAAGATGACCTCCAAAGATGAACTGGACAAAACGGGGAATTCTGTGTATACTAAGCAGGGAAAAGGGGGCGAGTGCTATGGTGGTGATCGCGGTACATATCCGCAACGCACCGTTTGCTGCTGACTACCTGTCATCGGCACGTCTGAGCAAAGCGGAAGCCTTGGCAAAACCGGATGATCGCGCACGCAGTTTGTGCGCCGGGCTTGCATTGGATGCCTGCCTGCGTACGGTTGGGTTATCCGAACGTGAAGTCACGGTAGCGACCGATGCACAGGGAAAACCGTATTGTTCCAGTCATCCTCAATGGCACTTCAGTTTATCCCACAGCGGGGAGTTTGCCGTTTGTGCGTTGGATGAAGCGCCCCTTGGTGTGGATATTGAGCAATACCGCAAGGTGAATGCGGAAAAGTTGGCCGACCGCTGTTACGGTGCAGAACCCACACAAACCGTCGAGGAATTTTTCAACAGTTGGACACGGCAGGAAAGTTACGTCAAAGCGATCGGTGTCGGTCTTGCCGGTATGCGTAAGCAGCCTGAGAACGGTTGGCATTTCCGCCGTTATCCGTTTCCGGGGTATTCCCTGACTGTGTGCAGTCAAAGCGAGTCTATCACACCGTCGATTTCGCTATTTTCTTACGACGGTACCGTTCCTCCTCGCTGAAAATACAACCGCAATATTTTTGCATATACAAGCCGCTGTCCCGCGCGATCTGCTGGCCTTCTTTGAAATACGGGCGAAAGTCCCGATACAAAAAGGTCACGCCGTGGGCGGCGGCTGCTTCGTTTGCCACACGCACGATCAACTCGTGATCTTGATACGGGCTGATGAGCAACGTGGTGGTGAAGGATGCAAAGCCTTTTTCGGCAGCCGTGCGGGCAACTTCGTTCAAACGCATCCGATAACACGTTTCGCAACGGTCATCGAACGCTTCACCGACCGCGTGCAGAAACGGCCGTAAGCCATACTCATTGTTAATGATGAGCGGCAGATCGATCGCTTTGGCGTATTCTTCCAACGTGGTTTTGCGGCTGCGGTATTCGGTGTACGGATGAATGTTGGGGTTGTACCAATATCCAACCGGTTCAATGCCTTCCGCGCGCAACGTTTCAATGCAACGGATGGAGCACGGGGCACAGCAAATATGCAGTAAAGTAGATGCCATATTATCAACTCCATATCGCAGTATAACATATCTTTGCTAAAAAGAAAAGAAACAATTGCAAAAGTCTGAAAGCAGCAGTATAATAGGCGGGTCGAAAGGAGGGTGTCTGATGCTTTGGAAAGCACATATCAAGCCGTTTATACAACGAAACACGGTGCTTTGTGTTGCCGTTTTAGCGGCGGTTATTACGTGTTTTTTGGTGCCGCCGGATGCGGATTATCTCGGCTATTTTGATTGGAAGACACTCTCGTGTTTGTTTTGTGTGTTGGCGGTGGTGTGTGCGCTCAAAAATATCCGCTTCTTTTATGCGTTGGCACATGCGATCGTGCGGCGGTTTCGGACCATGCGCAGTTGCGTGCTGGCACTGGTGTACATCACCTTTATCGGGTCCATGCTGATCGCCAACGATATGGCATTGCTCACGTTTTTGCCGCTCGGTTATTTAGTGCTTGATACCACGGGGAAACGGCAATATATGGCGTTTACGTTCATTATGCAGAACATCGCCGCCAACCTTGGGGGTATGCTCACGCCGTTCGGAAATCCGCAAAATCTGTATCTGTACAGTTATTTTCACATACCGGACGGCGAATTTCTGCGGATCATGGCACCGCTTTTTCTGTTGTCCGTTTTGCTGATCACGGTGTGTTGCTTGATATTTGTGCGCCCCGAACCGCTGGAGTTGCCGGATGAACAGATCGTGTTGGAGCGAAAGACCGTTGCGCTGTATCTTGTGTTGTTCGCGTTGTCGATTGCGATTGTTTTTCGCGGTATTCCGTATGTTGTCGGACTGATCGTGATTCCGCTTGTGTTGTGGTTTGCGGACCGCCGTGCGCTGATGTTGGTGGATTACCCGCTTTTGTTCACGTTTATGGCATTTTTTGTGTTCGCCGGTAACCTGTCGCGGTTGCCCCTTGTCCATCAAGTACTCGGTGAGCTGTTATCCCGTAATACACTGTTATTCAGTACGCTTTCCTGCCAATGTATCAGTAACGTGCCGACGGCTGTGCTGTTATCACGGTTTACCACGGCATATCCGTCTTTGCTGGTGGGGGTGAATATCGGTGGCGCCGGTACGCTGATCGCATCGTTGGCAAGTCTGATTACATACCGTGAGTACGGAAAACACGATAAAGCGGGCAAAGGACGGTATCTTTTCTTGTTTTCTGCTTTTAATTTCGGATTCCTTGCGATTTTATATCTGGCGGCAACCATGCTTGGCTATTAAACGGTCGTGATTACACGGCCGTTTTTTTAT
>JAFSIB010000125.1 GCA_017440005.1 Clostridia bacterium | reverse complement strand
GTCCAAAAAGAAAACCCCTTAACAAATGCCTCGTTATCCGACAACCCCAAAACACTTAACGCAGCGGTTACCGGTGTACCGACCGCACCGAACGAAACGGCAGCCGAGTCAAAAACCAAGGTGATCATGGCTGCTGCCATCGGCGGGAAACCAAGAGAAGCAAGCAAAGGACCGGCTAACGCAGCAGGTGTGCCGAACCCGGCAGCCGCTTCGATAAACGAACAAAACGAAAAACCGATAATACATGCTTGCACACGCTTATCCGGACAAATATTCATGAATCCGCGATTGATCGCCGCCGTAGCCCCGGACGCCTTCACGGTGTTCATCACAAGAATAGCACCAATAATGATGATCAGCACATCCGCCGAGGTCAACATTCCGTAAAGCGTATTTGCAAGCAGTTCACTGATCGGGATATCCCAAAAAGCAAAACCAAATACAAAAGCGAGGGCTAAAGAAATCAGCAAACTCCATTTGGCAGGCCAGTTGAAAAGTAACATAAATACTAAGGTTGCCAAAATGGGGATAAACGCTAAAACGGCTAACATATCAAATCCTCCTTTTTGGCAATTACGCGTTTAAATCACAATATAATAGCACTGCGATAATAGGGTCTTTTTTTATACAGGTCAAATGCATCTAATAGTATACGGAATGATTTTAAATTCATTCAAAAGAAAAAGATCCCCCGCGTAGCGGGGGATCTTTTGTCACGTATTAATACGGCAACCATTCAACGTGTTTCGGAGTGGAATCAAAGGTTTGAATTGCTTCCTCAAGTGTTGCCTGATTGGTCGCTTTCCACTGTTGTCCTTTGGGACCGTAACGAATTGTCAGACCGCTGGCACTGGCCTTTTCATAGAACGTGTTACCGGAGATTACGGTATTAGGATATGTGCGCTCATCGTCCCACCACCAGTACACCGTATTCATTTCGGAACAGTCAAAAGTATTATTACGGATGTACAAATACAACGGGTTATCATACTTATACATCCAACCACAGATATGGGATGGTGCCGGACTACCGTCCTGTCGCTGTCGACCAAAACCGTAACCGGCGAAACGGAGAATATTATTTTCAATGTAATAACCGTTCCACTGCGAATCGTGATCTTTATTTGCGTCAGCGCCGTTGCGGTCAAACCATTCGATGCTGTAGGTGCAATACTCTACCAGGTTCTCACGCATCACCAGATTGGTATAAACGCTAATGTCGTCGGAACCGATACCTTGCGGAGACAAACCCGCATCATACACTTGATAGATCCAGTTGTTTTCGACAAAAGCGTCTGTCGTAGTTTCCCAAAATTCAATGGCATTTCCAATACGGGATCCTTCGGAGAACGTATCGAAATACCACTGGCAACCGCCGATCCAACCCATTTCACAATTGGTGACGGTGACACCCCTTGTACCTTCGGCAGCCGAAATACCGTAGAAGCCCACATATTTGATGGCAAGGTTGTCTATATGGACGTTTTCGACGCCTGTCAAGATCTTAAAGACACCATCGCGCGGGCAGATTTCAATGTCATCGTACAGATCACTCGGGCAACCCTTATCCAAATACAGGTACAAAACGCCGTTACGGTGATCGTGGTAGTACTCAAAGTTTTTGGTCAGGTATTCACCCACGTTTCGGGGAGTAATTGCTTTCTCCCACAGCGTATTACCGTTTTCGTCCTTATCAACACTACCATTGTTATTGTTATCAACGCCTACTCCAAAACGTTTGATACCAACTGCCTCACCGTGATTGAATACGACCGAACCGGCATCGCTGCACGGGGTGTAAACCTTCCAGATGTTCTCAAACTTGGTTTCCTGCCAAAGTTCACCCCACGCATAGTTTTTATGACAACTATAGATAGCAGGCTTCGGTTTATCAGGATCACCATACGCGCCGTAGGTCACGCCTGATTGGGCGTAGACAATCATTTGAGCATCCGTCCTTTGCACACCCTCCGGAATCGGTTCTGCCAGAAGAGATGTCACCGAACGGTAAATACCGCCGCGCTCAAACAACACGGCATCTCCTGCCTGAATTTCATCGCTGTGCAGATTGATCGCATCCACATTTCGCCACGCCGTCTCAGGAGACTTGCCGTCATTCGCATCGTTGCCGGAAGGCGAAATATAATATACGTTCGTGAAATCGTCCGGATCAACGTCCTTTGCGTTCAAAATCTTGTCACGTAAAGCTTTTGCTGCGTCATCAGCACCGCCCACCTGCGCATTGTCTCCGCCGGCACGGATATCCACATCCGGTGGGAGGACTTCTTCCTCTCTGTATCTTTCGTCATAAATCTCCTTTAGGAAGAGCAGATCACGCATCGTAACGCCACGTGAACTTGGATAATTAAAGAACGCATCCACGGCATCGTAAATCGAGTTAAAGTACTCCTCGCCGATCGGTTCGCCATATACAACAATTTCTTGACCCTTGGCATCGACGAATTTGGCATATGCTCTGGCAATATAATCGATTCCGTACTTATTCTCCGTGATGTTGTATAACGCAGCCGTAAACAGGAATTTTGAGCCATCATCAATCAACGCCAATTGACTGCCACCCTTGGTATATGCGGTGGCATCAACGTATTTATAGTAGCCATCTGCGTTGTTTGCCAAATCGTGTGCATACAAATGTTCTCCAACGATCTTATCAGACACTTTTGCGGCGAGAATACCGACCGTTTGCAATTCTTTTGATTCGATCGCCGCATCCGTAATAGAGAACTTAAAGCGCATTGCCTGTATGCCTTCAGTACGGATAGATGTTCCCACAACACCCAAAGCACCATCAAGCGTTGCAGCAAGGTCGCTCAGCACCGGATAGCCGGCCGTCGAGGTCGCCCATGTTGGCGTAGTAAGACTGTTGTTGAGTATCGCAGTAACCGTGCCGTCACCAAATTCACCAGCAG
>JAFSIB010000124.1 GCA_017440005.1 Clostridia bacterium | reverse complement strand
CGATCGGTATTTTTGACTCGGGTTTGGGCGGACTTTCGGTAGTGCGGGAGTTGCCGTCAGTATTACCCAATGAGCGGTTTGTATATTTCGGTGATACCGGACGTGTTCCTTACGGCTCGCGCAGTCAGGCGATCATTGAACGGTATGCGCGGCAGGATTGTGATCTGCTGTTGTCGTATGACGTGAAATACATCATTGCCGCCTGCGGTACGGTCAGTTCCGTTGCGGGAGAGGTGTTACAAAACCTGCCCGTTCCCGCCATGGGTGTGGTCGAGCCGACCGCCGAAGCCGCTTTACAGGTAACTAAAAACAGACGCATCGGTGTGATCGGTACGTCGCTTACCGTGCGGTCGGGATCGTTTGAAAAAGCGATCCGCGACCGTTGCCCGAATGCAAACGTGTTTGCCGAAGCATGTCCGGTGTTGGTCACGTTGGTGGAAAGCGGATGGATCGATGCGGATGACCCGGTAACGGTTGCCGCGGTTAAGCGGTACGTTGCACCGCTGATGGAACAAGACATTGACACCCTGATTTTAGGGTGTACGCATTTCCCGCTGTTAGCCCCCATTTTATCGAAAGTATTGGGTGAGCGCGTGGCGCTGGTGAATTCCGGCGCTGCCACTGCCGCTGCCTGTGCCAAAGAACTGACAAAGCGGGAACTGTTGGCGAAAGACGGCAACGGTGAGTGTCGCTTTTTGGTGAGTGACCGCCCGCAGAATTTTACCCGCGTGGCAGAAATGTTTTTGGGACGCTCTGTCGGTGAACAGGTGGAACAAGTGGATCCGGAGGGCGTGAAATAATATGCAGGTAACGGTCACGTTGACCGCCGTGCAGACGATGGACGGCGAAAGCAACCGTACGGAACAAACCATGGCGGGAACGCTTGAGAAAACCAATGACGGCGTGGTGTTGCAATACCGTGAGCCGCCTCAGGAAGAGGAAGACGGCGCCGCCGTCACGGTGACGGTGCGCGCAGACCGCGTGGTGATCGACCGACGCGGCAGTACGGTATCACAAATGCTGTTAGAGGCAGGAAAACGGCACCTTTGCCGATACGATACCCCGTATGGGCGTTTGATGTTGCATACACGGACAAGCTTTTTATCCTGGGACGGAGTCGGTGTGCTCCGTGCGGTGTATGCGTTGGAAATGCAGGATATGCAAACCGATCATGAGATCGAAATTCGAATCAAGGAAGTGTCCTCATGTTGACAATTATGGAATTAGCACAACAACAAGTACGCACCACCATCGGACAAGCGGTGCGCGAGGCGATCGCTGCGGGAGAATTGCCCGAGGCGCCGTTGCCGGAATTTGTGGTGGAGATCCCCGCGGATCGCACCCACGGCGATTTTGCCGCCAACGCGGCGATGGTGTCCGCCCGTGCGTTTCACAAAGCGCCGCGTCAGATCGCGGAGAGCATTGTTGCGCGGTTACAGTTTGACAATACGTATCTGGAGCGGGCGGAAGTCGCCGGTCCCGGGTTTTTGAATTTCTTTTTGTCCCCCCGTTATTATGCAGACATTGTGGCGCAGGTGCTCGCAGAGGGCAAAGATTACGGCCGCAGTGATTTCGGCGCCGGCAAAAAAGTAATGGTGGAATTTGTTTCGGCGAACCCCACCGGTCCCATGCACATGGGAAATGCGCGCGGCGGCGCGTTAGGCGATTGCTTGGCGGCGGTGTTGGAAGCCGCCGGTTATGAGGTGTGGCGTGAGTTTTATATCAACGATGCCGGTAATCAGATCGATAAATTCGGGTTATCGCTTGAGGTGCGGTACTTGCAACTGTTCCGCGGCGAAGAAGCCGTGCCGATGCCGGAAGACGCCTATCACGGTGACGATATTCGGGAACACGCAAAGGCCTTTGCGGATATTCACGGCGATGCGTACGTGAATGCAGATGAGGCGGATCGCCGTGCGGCGTTGGTTCAGTATGCGTTGCCGCTGAACATTGAAAAGATGAAACGCGATATGGCAAAATATCGCATTGTCTACGACCGTTGGTTCACCGAGTCCACGTTGCACAACGACGGTGAGGTCAAGGAAGTGATCGATATTTTGACCGAGCGCGGACTGACCTATGAAAAGGATGGCGCATTGTGGTACAAAGCCGGCGAGTACGGCGAGAAATACCAAGGCAAGAAGCACGTCAACCGTGACGGCGTGGAAGAGGGCATCAAGGATGAGGTGCTGGTCCGTGCCAACGGAAATCCCACGTATTTTGCGGCGGATATTGCGTATCACCGCAACAAGTTTATGCGTGGGTTTGATACCTGCATTGATGTTTGGGGCGCGGATCACCACGGTCACGTGGCACGTATGAAAGGTGCCATGGACGCGATCGGCTTATCGGGCGATCGGTTGCAGGTCGTGTTGATGCAGTTGGTGCGTTTGATGCGTGACGGCGAAGTGGTGCGTATGTCCAAGCGTTCCGGCAAAGCCATTCAGTTGGCGGATCTGTTGGATGAGGTTCCCGTGGATGCGGCGCGGTTCTTCTTTAACCTGCGCGAAGCTTCCACGCAGATGGATTTTGATTTGGGATTAGCGATTGAGCAGTCCTCTTCCAATCCGGTATACTACGTGCAGTATGCACACGCGCGGTTGTGCTCCATCTTCCGCACGGTGGCGGAAGACGGTGTCACGTTGCAAACACCGCAGACCGAGCAATTGTGTCTGTTGAACGAACCCGAAGAACGGGAACTCATTCGCCATATTGCCGGATACGCGGCGCAGGTGGTAACGTGTGCCAAGGAACAGGATCCTGCCGGTATGACACGGTATGCACAGGAACTGGCAACGTTGTTCCACAAATTTTATAATGCCTGCCGCGTGCGCGGTGTGGAAACCGATCTGCAACAAGCGCGGTTAGCGTTGTGTGAAGCGACACGCATTGCACTCAACAACGTGTTAACGATGCTCAAGATCGAAGCCCCCGAAAGTATGTGATAAAAAACCGCCCGATCAAACAATCGGGCGGTTTTGATTTATAAAGAAATGATACCGCTGACAAAGACGGTGGACAGAATGCCCACACCGATGCCGATCCATTGTGTAGTGGAAAGGCGTTCTTTAAAAAATACAAAGGCGAAGATCATGCTGAGCATCATCGGACACAGATTTACAACCGGAAACATGATCACAGCGGGTAATCTGCCTGCCAGTACAAGGTTGATGGTGTGCGGAAAAGCAAAACACGCACCGCACAGTAGGGGAATCCACAACATGCTCTTGTTGGGGGTGGCTTGCGGTTCCGATTCGGATGGCTTGGGACTGTTTTTTAACATGCACAGGGCAAACACGGTTGCTAAGGCAAATCCGGTGAGTAACAGTGCCGGCATCTCGGCACGGTATGCGGATTTTTGGTGGATCTTTTGGATGACACCCACGCCGCCGGAGGACACAAACGAAACGGCACACCAAAGCAGCCATTTACTGTTGACGGTGCGTTTACTGTTTTGTGTTTTTTCGGGTGAGAGGATGATGCACACTGCCATCAAGGCGATGCCGATGTATTGTGTCGGTGCAATCGTTTCCCCTAAAAACAACCCGCTTAAGGTGGGGATAATGGCGGACAAGGATACGATAACGGTGGTGTACGTGAACGTGCCGAGGGAGAGTGCTTTGAGGGTGCCGTACACACTGAATACGTTACATACCGCCATGGCGACCCCCAGACCGAACGAAAACAAACTGAAACGGAACGAGGTGCCGGACAAGGCGTAGATGGTAACGATACCGCACATGCAGATAAGACTCTGCAAAACGTTGAACCGCCATAGTGCCCGGCCGGTCATGTTGTAACGTTTGGAATAGGCGCCGCGCAGAATACTCATCAAAGAACTGGTGACAACGGTCAAACCTAACAAAATGGGTAACGGTGCTTGAAACATATAAAATACCTCTTTACAGAATAGGGAATGCATGGTATAGTTGTACCACATAAAATCTCATTTTAATATGAGCATTTTGTCGTATAACATGACATTTTCGTCACGAGGTGCGTATGGAATATCACGAATTAAGCAGTATTCTGACAGAGGACGGCATCTATGCCGATTTTTCGTATGCCAAACGGACGATTGTTGCCGCTACACGTCGCCGAGAAGAAGCGCATATTCACGATTATTGCGAAATATATTTCAATCTGCAAGGTGACGTGTCATTTTCGGTGGAAAATACAATCTATCCGGTGGAATCAGGGGATCTGATCATTACCATGCCGAACGAGGTGCATTATTGCATCTATAACGGGGATTGTACGCACGAACATTATTGTTTGTGGATCCGCGCCGCCGAACCGTTTCAGCCGTTGTTATCGCCGTTCGTTGAGCGGGAACGGGGACAGGGGAACCGTATTCGGTTGGATGAACGGGATAAAGAAGCATTGGGACGATGGTTGGATACACTGTTGCGCGAGCGCGATGTGGAACATCGCGTGACGGTAAAAAGCGGCGCGGCGGTGATGAACATTCTGAACTTGCTGAACGATGTGAAACATCAAACGGCGGCACCGTTACATTTGCCGGAGTTATTGCGTGAGATATTGGCGTATATTGATCGGGAATTGGGGAAAGTGTGGTCGGTACAAGGGTTGTGTGATACGTTCTTTATCAGTCGCAGTTCGCTTGCACGGTTATTTAAACGCTATCTGGGGACGACACCGAGCAAGTATGTGGAGAACAAGCGGTTGGCTCTTGCCAAACGGTTGCTGGAAGAAGGATTGTCCGTACAAGCAACGTGTGAACGGTGCGGATTTCCGGATTATTCTCATTTTATCGCGTTGTTCCGCACGCGGTTTGGCATCACACCGTTTCAATACAGCCGTAAACAATAAAAAGCGCCTCCCATGTGGGAGGCGCTTTTTGGTTATGTATACAGAATCAGACGGGTTTGACGTCAAACGAGTTGGCAATGGCGGTGCGGCCCTCTTCCAGCGTAGCAAATTCACTGTTTGCGAGCATCTGCACCAACAGATTGCCGAGTGCGGTCGCTTCGATCGGACCGGCATATACCGCTTTGCCGGTCGTTTTAGCGGTCAACTCGTTCAGATAACCGTCCTGGCAACCGCCGCCGACAATGTGCAGGCGGGAATAGGTGCGGCCGGTGATCTCTTCCATTTGACGCACGGCTTTTCCGTAACAGTCCGAAAGACTCAAATAAATGACTTTAGCAACTTCACCGACAGTCTCGGGAACGGCTTGGTTCGTTTCGGCACAGACGGTCTTGACCATTTCGATCATGCTCTTGGGTGCTAAGAAGCGCATATCGTCCACGTCCACAACGGAATCGATCTTTGCTTCGCGCGCCATATCGCTGATCTCACCAAAGCCGTATTGGTTGTTGAGTTCGCGTTTGACGGATTGCAACATCCAAAGGCCCATGATGTTTTTGAGGTAACGGAAACGGTAGTTGACACCGCCTTCGTTGGTGAAGTTTAACTGACGGCTGGCTTCACTGCAGTGGGGGGTCATGGATTCCACGCCCAGCAACGACCAGGTGCCGGAGCTGATGTACAGGAAATCATCGTCGTTGGCGGGGACTGCCGCAACGGCGGAACCGGTATCGTGCGTGGCGGGTAACACCACCTTGCAGTTAAAGCCGACTTTGGCGGCGATCTCATCGGTCAGCATGCCCACTTCGGTGCCGGGTGTCTTGAGTTCGCGGAACAGGCGGCGGGGGAAACCGAGTTTGTCCAGCAGTTCGCCGTCCCATTGTTTGGTTTCGGCATTTACAAGGTTACTGGTGGATGCCATGGTATATTCGTTGACGGCTTTGCCGGTCAAACGGTAATGATAATATTCGGGCGGCATCAAGAAATACTCCGCGCGGTCAAAAGCGGTGGGGTCTGTCTGCTTGACGCTCATCAACTGATAGATGGTATTGTACATCTGTTTTTGTGTACCGGCAATGCCGTACAGATCCTGTTCGGAAATGCACTCGGACACAAAAGCATCCATGCCCTCGGTACGGCTGTCACAGTACGCAACGGCATCCCCGATCATGTTGCCGTCTTTATCCAACAGCACAAAGTCCACGCCCCAGGTATCAATGCCCATGGAGTGAGGGATCTTGCCGGCATCTCCGCATTTTTTCATGCCCTCGACAATGCCGGAGAACAGGTGATCGGTATCCCAGCAAAGATGACCGTTTTTTTCCACCAATTTGTTTTCAAAACGGTGCATCTCTTCCAGAACGATCTTACCGTTTTCCAAATGCGCCAGAATGTGACGGCCGCTCGACGCGCCGATATCCACTGCTAAATAATATGTTGACATGGTACAAAACTCCTTTGTCAAAAAATCTTGTAGTCAGTATACCATAAAAGAGTCGAACTCGCAATGGTTTTCACCGCATTTTTTCGCCCGGATTGCCTCAATTTTTCCGTCATGCGTCAAGCTCACCAAGGACAAAACCGCGAAAAGCGCTAAAAAGATTGTACATAGGCATTGTGGGGTTCGGCTCTCTTATGGTATACCATAAAAGAGTCGAACTCGCAATGGTTTTCACCGCGTTTTTTCGCCCGGATTGCCTCAAATTTTTCCGCCATGCGTCAAGCATGCCAAAAAAATTTTCATAAAGTATTGACACAGACATGCGTCGCCTGTATTATTGTATTAGTACAGTAATACGGAGAAAGGGGAGGATCAGGTGGGTTGGAAACCGGATCACGGGTTGCCGATCTGTCCGCAGATCTGTGAGCAGATGTGTGTGCGGGTGGCAAACGGGAATCTGCAACCGCATGCCAAACTGGTATCGGTACGGGAATTGGCGGTAATGCTTGGCGTGAATCCCAACACGGTGCAACGCTCGTATGAGCAGTTGGAGCAACAAGGCGTCTTGTATTCCGTGCCGGGTACGGGATGGTACGTGTCGGAAGATGCCGCGGTGGCGAAAAACGCGGTGGAAAATCTTCGGCGGGAACGCACCGCCTCATTCTTTGCGGAAATGGAAAATTTGGGGTTGGATGCACAAGCGGCAAAACAGTATGTGAAGGAGTGGGAAGTATGAGTGAAGTATTACGTCTGGAAAATGTGACCAAGCGATACGGTACGTTGACGGCACTGGACAATGTGAACCTATCGCTTGAAAGCGGGCGTATCGTGGGCCTTTTGGGACCCAACGGTTCGGGTAAAACGACGCTTATCAAGATCCTTAACGGGTTATTGACGCCTACGTCGGGTACGGCGACCATCTGCGGCATGAAGCCGGGAGTGGAAACCAAAAAATTGGTGGCGTATCTGCCGGATAACGTGTTTTTGAACTCGTGGATGCGGGTGCGGCAGATCGTATCGTATTTTACGGATTTTTATGAAGATTTCCGCCCCGAACTGGCGTATGCCATGCTGGAAAAATTGGGCATCTCACCGGACAGACGGCTGAAAACGTTATCCAAGGGTAACAAGGAAAAAGTCTGCCTGATTCTGGTGATGAGCCGCAACGCGCGGTTGTACGTGTTGGATGAACCGATTGCCGGTGTGGATCCTGCCGCGCGCGATTACGTGATCTCCACCATCATCAACACCTATAATCCGCAAGCGACGGTGCTCATTTCCACGCACCTGATTGCCGATATTGAGCAGGTGTTGGACGAAGCCATTTTTATTCACCAAGGTCATATTCTCATGCAAAAAACGGTGGATGAGATCCGTGAAGAGAACGGCAAAAGTGTGGATGAACTGTTCCGGGAGGTGTTCAAATGGTAAGGAAGTTGTTTCGGCATGAAATGGCGGCTTTATGGCGCATTTTGTTACCGATTGAATTGATCCTGTTGGCGATCTCGGCGTTTGTACGGGGATTTCAGATATTTGAAAGCGATCACTTAGCATACGGTATTACGTTTGGTATCGCCGTATTTGTTCTGGTAATGCTCAACCTGATCAACTTGGTGGCGGTGGTATACATAGCCGTGTTCCGATTTTATCGGCACTTGTTTACCGCGGAAGGGTATTTATCGTTCACGTTGCCGATCACACCTGCGCAACACATTTTCACAAAAGCCTCTGCCGCGTTATTGTCACAGTTGGCGGCGGTGTGTGTGACCGTTCTTTCGTTCATGATCGTGACCGCAGGCGACGTGTTTTACGAAATACTGCGTGTGTTTGAGTATGGTTCCGGCTTGTTACAGGAATTTACGCAGGGACATATGGTGTGGTATATTGTGGAATTTGCCGCCTTGATGTTGACATCGTATATTTCGCAGATATTGTTGTTGTATGCGTGCGTCTGCCTGGGCCAGTTATCCCGCAAAAACCGCGTGGCGATGGCGATCGTTGCATATTTTGTGTACACGGTGATCGTGCAGATCTTGAGTTCCGTACTGAACGTTGCGGTGAGCATTTCCGGTCACGAGGGTTGGTTTGCGATCAACTCTCCGGAGGAATTGATCGTCTTTATCCACGGCGTTATGATTGCGTTGTGTGTCTGGTCCCTTGTGGTGTCGGCGATCTATTTTGTGATCTCGCATACCATTATGCGCAAGAAACTCAATTTGGAATAAGGAGGGTTGGCTGTGAAGAAGTTAGGACAACGTGTTGTTGCTTTGTTGCTTGTGTGTTGTTTGTGTCTGGGATTTGGCGGTTGCAAGGCTTTGGACGAAGCGCGTGCCAACCATGCCAAGTGGAGTGAAACGGGCAGTATCCTTTTGGGCGATACCGAATATATGTTGATTGAACATTCGGAAAATCTGTATCCGACAATCGATTACTTAAACAGTTCCGTGCACGTGACGGAATCGGACGTGCCGGTGTTGCTGTCGTTTATATTAGGCGAATTTTTGTACAGCAGTAAAGACGGCATGTTTTTGGAGAGTGCCGATACCGGTGCTTTGTACTGCCGTGCCGATCGGTACGGTGAAATTGCCGATAAGGCGCAAAACGGATTTGAAGCAGTCGGCTATTGCTTTGATTATTACACGGATGATGAGGGCGAGAATTACGAGGAACATACCTACCGTCTGAGTGCGGAAGAGATCTCGGTACTGAATGCGATCATGGCATTGGGTACGGCGGTGGAGATCCCGGCAGTGGCGGATGTTACCTATGACTACAACGTCATTGTCATGCAGTGCGATGACAGTCAATTGTTCCGCACGTATCTGGCGGACATTTGTTGTGTTGCCGACACGTATTACGTGCTGCAGCAGGAGGGCGAGAAAATGACGTCCATCCAAGTGCCCGACCGGTATGCTCCCGTGTTTGATAAGATGCTGGAAGGACCCCGCACGCAGTACGAAAACGAGCTGGAATGGTACGGCGACTACGAGTACGAGGATTACGAAGACGAGGAATACGAAGTATAACACAAAACGGGTTTGCCGATCGGCAAACCCGTTTTACAGTTATTTGAGAAGGCGTAACCCTTTGGGATAACGGTTTTTCAGTTTGCCGCCCGACGCTTTGCCGAAACCGGTGAGAATACCGTTTACGGCAACACCGGTGAACCCGCTCTTGTCACACGCGATCTCTTCACCATGTAAAAACACGGTCACGCGTGGATCGGTAAGAGGCAAGTCCAACAGACGGCGGCAACCGACTGCCGCCTGAAATGCGGCGTGTGTGGGCTCGGTACGCAACGTGCGTTCACCGCACAGTTCTGCAACCGGAACACCGGCGGACAGAATATTGATGCCGCGTGTTTGCGGAAATTCCGGCGGGAGTAAATGTACGGTGTTGCCAAACGTGGCAAACGTTCCGCACGGGGTATCGGTGAAGCACTCGTGATACAAAGTTTCGCCGAGTACGGCATGGGTATCTTTGCGGGACGGTTCAAACGGTGCGGCAGACATACCGCCGTTGCCATCGCGGTGCAACAGCGCGATAAAATGCCCCTCGCCGCCATCCAACGGAAAAATGCGGCGGCAGGCAGCGGTATCCACCGACTGCGCAAACGCGTGCAGTTCCGACGGCAAAAAGGCGAGGATGCGGTCAGGTTCAAACGCCGCTCTGCCGAACGGTACGTCAATGGGCACAAGTGAAAAATCGGGGTGGTCGTGCAAAAAACGAATGACTGCACACTCGTTTTCTTCCGGTGCAAAGGTGCAGGTGGAGATCACCAACCGCCCGCCCGGCCGCACACAAGCGGCGGCATTATCGAGAATTTCCCGACTGCGTTGCGCACATAAGAAAACGTTGTCTTCACTCCATTCGGGGATCGCTTCGGGTTCTTTGCGGAACATGCCCTCGCCCGAGCAGGGAACGTCTGCCAGCACGGCGTCAAACCATTCCGGCAAGGCGTTGGCAACGTGAACGGTATCCCCGCAGGAAACCACGCTGTTGCGCACGCCGCAACGCTCGATATTCTGCAGTAAGATACGGGCGCGGTTCGGCACGTATTCATTCGCCCATAACAAGCCTTGCCCCTGTAATGCAGCGGCAATCTGTGTGGACTTGCCGCCGGGTGCGGCGCACAGGTCCAGTACCCGTTCACCGGGTTGCGGTGCCAACACCGTGACAGCAGACATGGCAGAGGGTTCCTGCATATAATACGCGCCTGCATGGTGCAACGGGTCGCTGCCGGCGCGGAAAACCGCATCGGTTACGCGGCCGTTTTCACAAAAGACTGTATGTTGCATAGCATAGGCAAATACCCCCTCAAACTGTGAGGGGGTTGTTTTCAATGTATTGATGCGCAAGCCGCGCACGGAAAGCGGTTGATCCCACGGTTCAAAGAGCGCCGCATACTCGGCATCGAGCAGGCGGCGCATCCGTGTTTCAAACAAAGGGGGGAAGATCATGAGCGGTGTTTCCCTTTCGGTGTTTTGGTGTCCTCTTCATCCAAAGATCGCATGGAATAGTTTTCATCGATGATATCCAGATAACTGGGTGTGCGGTTTTCGGCATCGGTGTTCTTTTCCGCTACACGGTTTTCATGATACACGATCCACGACGGTACCATGCAAATCGGGATGAGCGCGGGGGTCATGTGACGCCAGATCGCGGTCCACAATGACACACCGGTACTGCTGCCGTCCACTGCTAACATGACGGGGAATGCGTTTTTGAGCATGAATGCCAGCACAATGAAGAAGACGGCATCAGCCGCCGCAAGCAGCAAGAAATACACCTTGCCGCGTGGTAACGCGAAAAACAGAACGGTGGCGGCGATCATCACAACAGCGGCGATGATGAGCAACCACGGATTGAACGCGCTTTGCGATTGGTTGATGAAAATGCCGAGAATTGCCAATACTTGTACGGCGGTGATGAACACAAGCAGAACCCACGCGCACACGCGGGTGAACGCAACAAACGAACGCATAGTAAGAAGAACTCCTTTACCGTAAAAAGTAGTATCAGTATACCATAATGCGAGCGGTTTGTAAACACCGATAAAAAAGACTTGATTTTTTAAAAGAGGTGTGGTATACTACGTAACGTGATATGAGATGAGTAAAGGAGTGGGGCAACCCGCTCCTTTGTGTTTATCGGATGACAAGGTTCGAGTTAAGGAGGAATGCGAATGGCACAACATAAGCGAGGCACCTCGGGCGGGAATATCGCCGCTGTCTGCCGCGCGTTGGCAGAACCGCTTGCCGAGCAGGTGGGCGTTTCGATCTGGGACGTGCGGTTTGTCAAGGAAGGCGCAGATTGGTTTTTGCGTGTGATCATTGACAAGGACGAGGGGGTCACCATCAACGATTGCGTGGATCTGACGCATTTGCTGAATCCGGTGTTGGATAAAGCCGACCCGATCGCACAGTCGTATTGTCTGGAAGTGATGTCGCCGGGTATTGAGCGGGAACTGACTCGTCCGGAACATTTTGAGGCGTACAGCGGGTTGCCGGTCACGGTCACGTTGTTCCGCCCGCACGAAAACGGACAACGCGAATTTGTGGGGTTGTTGCTCGGATACGGCGATGAACTCGTCATTGAGGACGAAGATGAAATACAATGGACATTTTCCCGCAAGGATGTTGCGGCGGTACATGCCGTGGATCTGTGGGATCAAGATAACGGAGGAATGACAGAAAATGAATAACAATGCAGAATTTTTTGAAGCTTTGCGGTTGCTGGAAAAAGAAAAAGGGATCGATGGCGAGTATTTGCTGGAAAAGATCCGTGCGGCAATTGTGTTGGCGGTGAAAAAAGATTACGGCGGAAAAGAAAATATTGTGGTGATCATGGACCCCGAAACCAACGCGTTTTCGGTATCGCTCCGCAAAACGGTGGTAGAAGAAGTGCTGGATCCCGATGAGGAGATGCTGCCGGAGGAAGCTGTGCGGTATTCCAAAAAAGCCAAAGTCGGGGACGTGGTGGAGATCGCACTCGAAACCAAACAGTTCGGCCGTATTGCGGCGCAGACTGCTAAGCACGTGATCCGTCAGGGAATCCGTGAGGCGGAACGCGGACAGAAATTCATTGAGTTCCAACGCCATAATCAGGAGTTGGTTACCGCGCTTGTCACCCGCGTGGATCCCAAAACGGGCGCCGCAACGGTGGAGATCGGCAAATCCGAAGCCGTGCTTCCCAAAAGTGAGCAGGTCGGGGAAGAAGTGCTGCGCGAGGGTATGCGCGTGAAGGTGTACGTGGTGGACGTGAAAGACGGCGAAAAAGGGCCGCGCGTTCTCATTTCCCGTACGCACCCGGGTTTGGTAAAACGGTTGTTTGAAATGCAGGTGCCGGAAATCTTTGACGGTACGGTTGAGATCAAAGCGGTGTCCCGTGAAGCGGGCTCCCGTACCAAACTTGCCGTGTTGGCGCATGACGAAAACGTGGATGCGGTCGGCGCGTGTATCGGTGCAAAAGGTGTTCGCGTGGCAGAGATCGTGGAAGAACTCGGCGGCGAGAAGATCGACATCATCGAATACAGTGAAGAACCCGAGAAATTCATTGCGGCGGCGCTGTCCCCCGCGAAAGTGGTCAGCGTGGAAGTGGATCCCGACGGCGCGAAAGCCTGCCGTGCAACCGTGCCGGATGCGCAGTTGTCGCTGGCGATCGGTAACAAAGGTCAAAATGCCCGTCTGGCTGCCAAACTGACCGGTTGGAAAATCGATATCCGCCCTGAAAGCGGATTCTACGGCGAAGACGAAGAGTAAAGACAAAAAGGAGGGACAGTGGCATGCAGCAAAAGCGCATACCGCTTCGGAAATGTACCGGATGCGGAGAAATGAAACCCAAAAAAGAATTGGTGCGTATTGTGAAAGATCCCGAAGGGGCGATCTCGTTGGATCGGACCGGCAAAAAGGCGGGACGCGGTGCGTATATCTGTCCCGATGAGGCTTGTTTGGCGACTGCCCGTAAAGCGCGGCGGTTGGAAAAAGCCTTTGCTTGTCAGATTCCCGATGCCGTATACACACAGCTGGAGGAGGAACTGCAAACCAATGACGGTTGACAAATTGACCGGTTTACTGGGAATGTGCCGCCGCGCAGGGCGGTTGGTAACCGGTTTTGATGCAGTGGTTGCGTTATGTCAGACCGACCAAGCAACCGTGTTGATCGCGGCGGATGCCGCCGAGAGAACAGTCAAGGAACTGCGGTTCCGGATGCCGACACAACCGATACACCGTATGCCGTTTTCCAAAGAAGAAGCGGCGCGGGTGATCGGATCGCATAAACCGGTGGCGGTGTTGGCTACGGCAGATGCGGGCTTTTCAAAAGCCATATTACAGTATGTAGAACCGATTGAAGAGGAGGAATCCCATTATGATGATTAAGTATCGCGTGAGCGATGTTGCCAAGGATTTCGGGGTTGCCGGCAAGGAGATCATTGAACTGCTTGCCAAGTTTTCGGAAACCCCGAAGAAGAGCGCCACGGCGTTGGTCGAGGAGGAACTCGACATTGTTTTCGAGCACTATACGCAAAAACACAATATGGATAACTTAGATGCGTATTTTGCCGAGGCCGAAGCGCGCCGCGTTGCGAAAGTGCAGAAAAAGCAGGAAGAGAAAGAAGAGAAAGAAGCGGAGCAGGCCGCGCAGGTTGTTAAAGAAGAAACGCCTGCCGCACCGGTGCCGGATGAAAACAGTCCGGTTGCCAAGGCGCTTGCCGCCAAAGCTGCCGCGCCGAAGAAAGAAAAGGCAAAACAGCCGGCACCCGCCCGTGCGCCGATCGAGCGCCGTACCGTTGATACCCGTACGGTGCAAACCAACATCGGCAATAAGTACGATGAGAAGTTTGACGTGATGGCGCAGACCTCCAACCGTGTACGCGGTGACGGCGGCGCGATCAAAAAGCAAAAGATCAATCAGAAATCTCAGCAATACAAGAAACCGCAGCGCCGTCGCGAGACCGAGGCAGAGCGGCTTAACCGCATCCAGATGGAGCGCAAACAAAAGCAGATGACCATTACCGTCGGTGAGACCATCACGGTTTCCGAATTAGCGGTACGGTTGAAGGCAACGGTTGCCGAAGTCATCAAGAAATTGATGGTGCTCGGCATGATGGTGACCGCAAACGAAGAGATCGATTTCGATACGGCGTACCTGGTGGCGGAAGAATTCCACGCCAAGGTGGAGCGCGAAGTCGTGGTGACCATCGAGGAGCGGATCATTGACGATCACGAAGACGAAGATACCGATCTGCAACCACGCGATCCGATCGTGGTGGTGATGGGTCACGTTGACCACGGTAAGACGTCCGTACTGGATGCGATCCGTAAAACCAAGGTGACCGACGGCGAAGCCGGCGGTATTACCCAGCACATCGGTGCGTACCGTACCAAGATCCAGGGTCAGTCGATCACGTTCCTGGATACCCCCGGTCACGCCGCATTTACGGCCATGCGTGCGCGCGGTGCACAGGTAACGGATATTGCCATTCTGGTCGTTGCGGCGGATGACGGTATCATGCCGCAGACCATTGAAGCGATCAACCACGCCAAAGCGGCGGGTGTATCCATCATTGTGGCAATCAATAAAATGGATAAACCGACCGCCAATCCCGATAAAGTCATGCAACAGCTCACCGAGTACGAATTGGTACCCGAGGAATGGGGCGGTGACGTCATGTGTGTCCCGGTATCGGCTCTTACCGGTATGGGCATCGACCAGTTGCTGGAGTCGGTGTTGTTGGTAGCCGAGATCAAAGAACTCAAAGCGAACCCCGACCGCGCCGCCAAAGGTACGGTCATTGAGGCGCGTTTGGATAAAGGCCGCGGCCCGATCGCAACATTGCTGGTGCAAAACGGTACGTTACATTCCGGCGATATTGTGGTAGCGGGTACGGCGGTTGGCCGTGTACGTGCCATGGTGGACGATTGCGGCCGCAAAGTGACGGTTGCCGGTCCTTCGGTGCCGGTGGAGATCATGGGTCTTGCCGAAGTGCCGACAGCGGGTGACGTATTCAACGCCGTTTCGGATGAGCGCTTGGCACGTGAACTGGTGGAACAGCGCAAACAATCCGCCAAGGAAGAGCAGTTTAAGCAATACCAGAAGGTAACGCTGGATAACTTGTTCGATCAGATGCACGCCAACGATATGAAAGAACTCAGAGCGAACCCCGACCGCGCCGCCAAAGGTACGGTCATTGAGG
>JAFSIB010000123.1 GCA_017440005.1 Clostridia bacterium | reverse complement strand
GGCGCACCACCTCAGGATTGGTACCGGGGCTGACAATGAAAGAAGCGCCTGCCGCCATGGCAACGTCTGCCTGCTCAGGAGTCAAAACAGTACCGGCAGCCACCAGGAAATCCGGATATTCGGTGGCAATGCGGCGAATGGCTTCTTCCGCCGCATCCGTGCGGAACGTTACCACTGCCGCGCACAAACCGCCCTTTTTGAGCGCTGCTGCAAGCGGGAGCGCATCCTCAACGTTATCGATCTTAATAACCGGGATAACGGCGGTGTTACTGATTTTTTCGATTAATTGTTTCATACAAAGTCCTCCTTGACCAAGTTTCGATTCATTATTTAAAAGGTTTCGTTTTCCAAAAACCTTCTTTACCTAAAAGTATACATGAATTTCCTTTTTAAATCCATATCAAAAGAACACAAAAAAACATTGAAAAAATGTGCATTATCCGCCTGTACGAAAGCGAATACGGTTAAGCACAATCGTCCGCAATGCGCAGTTGCGGGTATAAACAAATCTTACTTATCAGACCGGCACACTGAATGAATAACACGATGGCAACCGTGATGTGCATGTGGTGATTATCGGCAATCGGTTTCAGCAACGCCGCAACACCGCAGATCAGTTCCAAAAAGCCGGCGATCGTAAACGTGATCCGACCGTGAATGTGATCCTCACGCATGAACGTACCGTCCATGATCTTGAGAACACCGGAAAACAATTCCCAAACACCTAAAAAGAACGGGATCACCGGTGCCGATACGGTGTGGTTAAACAGTAAAAAAATCGACAACAAAGCTGTACTCATACCGTCTGCAAATAACCAGTGCGAACCGTGCAACTTGTGTCGGTTAATGTGATAGATCCAAACATTGATAAGACCCGAAAGCAACATGGAAAGCCCGATCGGGAACGTGGCTTCCAGCAAAGCGGACGGACCGAGAACCAGTGTGTAAACCGCACTGGCGAACAAACAAACAAACAGCGGCAACGAACCAGCCCGCTTGTGTAAGATTCCACCGAAAGAAACGTCTCATAAACTTCCTCGTACAAATTTTAAAAAATACACTTATATTGTGACAGAATACCCACCGTTTTGCAACCTTTTTTTGAATTTTTTATATATTTATGAACTTTTTCAAAAATATAATGCAAAGCACGGAAATATATGGTACAATACAAAACAGCCACCAACTACTTAAAAACTTTTAGGAGGGTCAGCGTTGGCAGCACACAATCAATCCAAAGGCGAGGTATTGAATCTGTTCTCCTCAAATATGGAAACAGGTCTTTCCACCGCCCGGGTATCCGAACTTACCTCACAGTACGGACCAAACAAATTGCAAGAGAAAAAGAAAAAGACCATGGCTGAACGGTTCTTTGATCAATTCAAAGACGTCATGATCATCATCCTCATTCTGGCAGCAATCATATCGGCTGTCATCGCCGTGTCTGAGGGTCTCAAGACCGGTCACTGGGGCGAACTGTTTGAACCCGGTCTGATCGTACTCATCGTTATCCTCAACGCCGTGATGGGTGTCATGCAGGAAAGCAAGGCGGAAAAAGCATTGGAAGCCTTAAAAAGCCTGTCGGCACCGCACGCGCGTGTCATTCGCAACGGCGTGGAATGCGTCATTGATGCCGCGGAGTTGGTACCGGGCGATATCATTCGCCTGGAAGCCGGTGACTTTATCCCGGCGGATGCGCGTTTACTGCACAGTGCAGGCTTAAAATCGGAAGAAGCCGCACTGACGGGCGAATCGGTGCCGTCGGAAAAAGATGCCGAAGCGATCGTGGATGAAAACGCGCCGCTCGGCGACCGCACCAACATGGTATTTTCCGGTTGCAGCGTGACGTACGGTACCGCAACCGCCATTGTGACCGCCACCGGTATGGATACCGAAATGGGCAAGATCGCCAATCTTCTGGACAGTGAAGAAGAGGGCCAGACCCCCTTGCAGGAAAAACTGGCGCAACTGGGTAAATACTTAGGATTTGTGGCACTTGCCGCCTGCGCGATCGTGTTTGTGATCGGTTTGCTCAACAAGCAACCGCCGCTGGATATGTTCATGGTTGCTGTATCGCTTGCCGTATCCGCCATTCCCGAAGGGTTGCCGGCGATCGTCACGATCGTATTGTCCATCGGCGTACAGCGCATGGTCAAACGCAATGCGCTTATCCGCCGTCTGCCCGCCGTGGAAACACTGGGCAGTGCCTCCGTCATTTGCTCGGATAAGACCGGTACGTTAACACAAAACCGCATGACGCTTGTCAAAGCGTACGTGGACGGTGCCGCAGATGTGGAAGCCATCGGCACGGACAACACCGATGCTATCAAACAGTTGCTCACCTACGGCACGTTGTGCTGTGACGGCTCGGTCGTGTTTGGTGAAGACGGTACGGAACAACACATCGGTGATCCCACCGAAACCGCCATCGTGTTGGCGGCTCATAAAAACGGGTTACCGAAAGATGACCTGAACAAGTCCTACCCCCGTTTAGCGGAAATTCCGTTTGATTCCGATCGCAAACTCATGACCACCGTCAATACGATCGACGGTAAAACCGTCGTCATTGTCAAAGGCGCGTTTGATATGATGGCACCGCGTTGCATCGCCGGTGATCTGGAAACCGCCAAACACATGACCGAAAGCATGAGCGAGGATGCCCTGCGCGTACTCGCCGTTGCGTATAAAGAGATCGATACCGTTCCCGCAAACCCGACGTCGGATGAACTCGAAAACGGTCTTACCTTTATGGGTCTGGTCGGCATGATCGACCCGCCCCGTCCCGAAGCCAAAGAAGCGGTTTCTATCTGCCGCAAAGCCGGCATTAAACCCGTTATGATCACCGGTGACCACGTTGTCACTGCTTCGGCAATCGCCCGTGAACTGGGCATTCTCGGTGAAAACGACCGTGCGATCACGGGCGCTGAACTGGATGCCATGACCGATGACGAACTGGACGCACAGGTGGAAAGCATCGCCGTGTACGCCCGCGTGTCGCCCGAAAACAAGATCCGTATTGTCAAAGCATGGCAGCGCAAGGGTCAGGTCGTGTCTATGACCGGCGACGGTGTGAACGATGCGCCCGCTCTGAAAGCCGCCGATATCGGTTGTGCCATGGGTATCACCGGTACCGACGTTGCCAAAGGCGCCGCAGACATGACGCTCACGGATGACAACTTTGCCACCATCGTGGACGCGGTTCACGAAGGTCGCGGCATTTATGCCAACATCAAAAAAGTGGTCGGCTATCTGCTGGGTACTAACATCGGCGAAGTCATCACGGTGTTTGTGGCAACACTGCTTTGGGGTATCTCCCCGCTCGTATCCATGCAACTTTTGTGGATCAACCTAGTGACCGACTCCCTGCCGGCAATCGCGCTTGGCATGGAACCGGTGGAAGACGGCGTTATGAACCAAAAACCGAAGCCGAAAAACGAAGGCATCTTTGCAAACGGATTCGGTCTGCGCATTGTACTGCAAGGCGTTCTCTTCGCCGCACTCACCTTGGTGGCTTTCTGGATCGGTTGCGGATGCGCTTCCATCGAAACCATCAAAAACCTGGCAGCCGATTCCCACTTGTTGCATCGCGGCGAAACCATGGCGTTCATCGTGTTGGCACTGTGCCAGATCGTTCAGGCGTTCAACATGCGCTCTGACAAATCGTTGTTCAAGGTTGGTTTCTTTGGCAACAAGACGTTAAACTTAGCGGCTCTCGCGGCGTTTGGCCTCACCATGGCGGTCTGCCTGGTGCCCGGTGTTCAAGCGGCATTTGAGCTCGAGTACCTGACGCACTGGTTTGATTATCTCATCTGCCTCGGCTTAGTATTTGTGCCGTTGGTCGTGATGGAACTCGCCAAAGCGATCGGACTGATTAAACAGCAGAAATAACTGTAAAAAACAGCCGCCGAACGGCGGCTGTTTTTGTCCCCATTTTTCAGAAAGGAAGCCTTGTTATGAAGAAACACACCAAAGGTCTTTTAACTGCCGCCGGTATTGCCGCAGGTGCCGCCGTGTTGGGTGCTTTATACAACGTCACCATTCATAAGCTGGTGGAGCTTGCCCTCAACCGCGAAGAGCCTAAAGTCATTGATCCGGAAAAAGGGCGTGACCTGATTATGGGTTCATCCGAATTATCCAAAACGTTAAGCACGATCATGGACCGCGCCGCCGAACTGGAACAACGCGACAGCGAACGGTTGGAACTTGTAGCACACGACGGTATCACGTTAGTCGGGCATTGGATCGCGCCGCCGCAACCGAAACGCGTCATCATTGCCATGCACGGTTGGCGGTCTTCCTGGTCGCATGATTTCGGCATGATCGCCGATTTTTGGTATGAACAAGGTTGCGCTGTTCTGTACGCCGAACAGCGCGCACAAGGCGGCAGCGGCGGCGATTACATGGGGTTCGGTGTGCTGGAACGGTTCGATTGCCGCGACTGGGCGACCTTTATTCATGAACGCACAGGCGGAAAACTCCCTGTGTATCTTGCGGGTATTTCCATGGGTGCCACCACCGTGATGATGGCAACCGCTCTGGAACTGCCATCTTCGGTGTGCGGCATCCTGGCAGATTGCGGATTTACCTCACCGCACGCCATCTGGAAACACGTGGTGGAAGAAAACCTGCACCTCCCCTACGGCTTGTACAGTGCCGCCGCTTCGGAACTGTACAAACGGAAAGTACAATTCAAGGCTGACGAGATCTGTTGTACCGATGCTTTGCGCAACTGCACGATACCGGTGTTGTTCATACACGGTACAGACGATCGGTTTGTGCCCGTTGAAATGACGTACGAAAACTACAAAGCCTGCGCCGCCGAAAAACAGTTGTTTGTCGTCCCCGGCGCTGATCATGGATTATCGTATCTGGTCGACCGCGAGGGATACGAAACCGCCGTCAAAGAGTTCTGGCAAGACCGTGAGGGCTTAAAATCGTTTAAGAAGTAAAAAGAAGGAAGCCGCTTTTTAGAAGTGGCTTCCTTTTTGATTTATTCAATATCCAGCAACACCGCCGCAGCTGTGAACGGTTGCATGGCAGGCACCGTCAAGGTGGCGCCGTCCACACGGATCGCGTCGCCGTAAAAATGATCCGCAACCGTTGCGCCTACACCAAGGTCGACCGTCAGATCGGTTGACGGTTGATCAAACGCGTGACAGATCACCGCAATCTGCTTGTCGGTCCGCCGTACTACCACCTGCGTGCCGGTAGGATACCGCGTGTTATTGCCGCGGTTGCCGTACAAATGCGTATCACCGTTTACGATCACGTCTTCCAATTTGGCATAAAAGCGCATGGCATCTGCTGTCAAAGCGCGTTGATGCGCCGTCAGTTTATCAATCGGGCCCGATAAGCACACACGGCCCAAAAACGTTGCCGCCAGTGAGTACACAAACCGTTCGTCGGGATCGTCCTCATGCAACACCGCCCATACCAGTTCCTGTGCAGGTAACATCAGTTTATGAAGCGAAGCGGCAATATACGGAATCTCAATACACTCGTGTGCATCCGAAAAGGACGATACCGCCGAAACGCCCATCATGGACGGCTCCAACCGATGTCCGCCCGATGCGCAGTTTTCAATCACCAGATCGGGAATCTCGGCTTTCATACGTTCAAAGAATGCCCGTACCGCCTGCAAATGCTCACGTAATCCTTCTGCACCGGATTCCGCGCCGTCTACCTTGGTTCCCGTATTGGCGTTATAATCCACCTTGATATACCCGAACCCGTACTCTTTCAAAAAGGCAATCACCTTTTTGTACAAGTGCTCTTGCACGTCGGCACGGCGGAAATCCCAATACGATCGCTCGCCGTTAACTTTGATCACGCGACCGCCGCGAGAAAGTTTCATGTGGTCATATTCCGCCTCAAAAAATGCCGATCCTTGGGTGGTCACTTCCATCTCGAACCAAATGCCCGGCACCATACCCGCTTCGCGGATTTGACGGTTCATCTCTTTCATATCGGGGAAGATCGTGGGATCGGGTTCCCACTCTCCGTTGCCCGCCTGTTCGTTTCCCGCTTTGCACCAACCGGCATCGATCACGAGATACCGAACGCCGAATTCTTGTGCCGTTTTGCAGAAATTGAGCATCTTCTCCTGTGTGGGCAATCCCCACGTAGCACAGTATTCGTTAAACGATGTGGCAATCCCTTTTTCACCATAAGCGCGATATGCCGGTTTTTGCATATCGGTAACCGCGTTGCACGCATCGTCAATATCACCGTGTACCGCGGCAACAAACGCCGTCGGTGCACAAAATGTGCCGCCCGCCGGAACAGATTTCTGCCAACCGCAAAAATCTTCATCACCCAATCCGCCGCATATGGTCATATAGTTACCCACGCGGCCGATCTCCAACTGCCACGTGGCATTGTGTGCGATCTGCGCCGCCCAAAAGGCACCGTATTCCGTGTCTTCCAACACCGCCATCGGGAAATACCGATCTACCGGATAACTGCCGCGTGTACCGAACCGTTCGGTATTATCGGCAACCTGCCAACTGATCCACGCTTTTTCAAGGCCCATATCCTCAATGGTACGGCAAACGTGTTTGCCCTCCAGACTCCATCCGCCTTGGAACTGATGGAAGCGATAGGTGTTGGGAGCATCCGTTAACTGAAACGGACTTAACCCATCCAACACAAAACTGGACAGCATGCCGAGTGTTACAGGATGATCGCTTTCGTTTTGGAACGCGGTGTCGATCATAAAGCCGCGTAAGCCGTCATAATATGTTAAGGTGTGGCGAATCGCATATCCGTCATCGTTCTTTATCGTGGTGACAATGCGGGTGCGCCCCTCTTCGGTTTCCACCGTTTGATCGACAAGTCGCATCTCGTCCATGCGGCCGATCGAGCGCAAGGTCATACCCGCAGGCGTTGCCAGATCCTGCTCTGCCAGATAAACATGTGCCAATGTACCCATGCGCCAGTTGTGTGTATAATTGGCGCGCGGATCAAACGGACCGCGGTCGATCTCCCACGGTGCGGTTTGTTTATCCGCCAACGATGCGGGAATCAACCGCAACGAAACGTTTTGGTTTTCATTCACCAAATATCGCACCACAGTATCGCCAAAACGGTAATCTTTCATCTGCATCACGATCGCCTCCTTGATAACGGGGGTATTGTACCATATCCCCACCATTTTTTCAATAAAACGATGCCGTTTTCAAAAAAGAAATCTCCCTGTTCTCTTTTTTTTAAAATGCACTTGACAAACGAGGTTGCAGCGCGTATAATAGCAATCGTCGCCGAATTGGGCGACTCGATATGCGGGTATGGCGGAATTGGCAGACGCGTTAGATTCAGGTTCTAATGGTCGCAAGGCTGTGCAGGTTCAAGTCCTGTTACCCGCACCAAAGAAAAAGCGGTACACCCTTGGGTGTGCCGCTTTTTGTTTTTTACAAAAGGGTAACAGGACTTGAAGCTTAAGAAGGCAGACGCCGTTTAGAAAAACAGTCCGGGGGACTGTTTTTTAGCCGGATGGTGCGCAGACGGGCACCGCGAGCAGTGCGGAGCGGTCGG
>JAFSIB010000016.1 GCA_017440005.1 Clostridia bacterium | reverse complement strand
TGACAATCCAAAGGAACCGCCGATCACAAACACCACGTGGCTGATGCCGTCTACTGTCCAACGGGAGAGTTGCTCAGACAAGGCTTCGGACGTATACCCTTTCCCCTCAATGCACAATGCCACGATCGGCGCTCCGTTTGGGACGCGGGATAGTAACCGTTCCCCTTCCGCTTCCAAAGCCGATGCGATCTGTGCGGCGGATGGATTGTCCGGCAACCGTTCTTCCGATACTTCCGCAATCTGAAGACGGCAAAAGGCGGATAACCGTTTAGTATATTCCGCGCAGGCATCCCGCCAATACGCTTCTTTTAGTTTACCGACGCAGGCAATAGTGATCGTTAACATACGGTGATCGTCCTTTATCAAAAAATCAGATACGTTTGGTCGTTTTCGGGCGGTGCAACCTGCAACAGAAAATCCGCGTTTTCCACCATGCCGCAGGATTGTAACGCAGCAAGTGCGGTGGCGCTTGCCAAAGACGGCATGTTATTTTCACGGCTGAGGTGTCCCAAACTGATCCGTGTGGTGCCGCCGCGAACAAGCGCAGGCAATTCCGCGGCACACGCCTCATTGGACAGATGGCCGTGGGTGGAAAGAATACGGCGTTTGAGCACGTATGGGTACGGGCCGTTTTCCAGCATCCGCACATCGTGATTGGACTCAATATGTATGAGATCGCAACCGTGCAGTTGGTCGCGCACCGTTTGTGTCATGACACCTAAATCGGTTGCAATACCGACGGTGCGGTCATCACGCAAGGAAACGCGGAATCCCGTTGGTTCATAACTGTCATGCGAGATGGAAAACGGGGTAACGGAAAATTCCGCCAATTCAACGGTGTCTGCCACACTATGGCACAGCGTATCATCGTGTATCACGCCCGCTTCCTGCATACCGCGCATCGTTCCGGGGGATGCAAATACGGGGATGCCAAACCGCTTTTGGAGAACCCGCACACCGGCAATATGGTCGGTGTGTTCGTGTGTGACAACGATGGCTTGGATGCCGCGCGGATCAAGGTCTCGATCCTGCAAAGCACGTTCAATACGGCGTGCACTGACACCCGCGTCAATCAAAATACCGGCAGTCGATGTGCCGATATACAAACAATTTCCGCTGCTGCCGCTGAACAGCGAACAAAACCGTGCCATACGACTGCTCCTTTCTGCAAAAAAGGCGCGCGCCGTTCGGCGTGCGCCCTATACGTGTTTTTTATTGTGCCTGTTGGAATACCGAATCTTCTGCGGAAACACGTTCCACATCGGCTCCGAGGCCCTTCAATTTCTCTACCAGGTCTTCATAGCCGCGTTCGATGTACTGGATCTCTTCAATTTCGGTAACACCTTTTGCCGCCAATGCCGCAATCACCATTGCCGCGCCGGCACGCAAGTCCAACGCCTTGACAGGTGCCGCGTTGAGCTGCGGTACACCTTGTACCACCGCCAATTTGCCGTCCACCTGAATATCCGCGCCCATGCGGCGCAACTCATCCACATAACGGAAGCGGTTTTCCCACACGCCTTCGTTGATGATACTGGTACCCTCCGCCAGCGATAACAGGACCGCGATCTGCGGCTGCATATCGGTCGGGAAACCGGGGTGCGGCATAGTTTTTACGTTACAATGTGTGAGTGTGCCCGAAGCGGAAACGCGGATCTCTTCATCAAATTCTTCAATCTCAGCGCCCATCTCCTGCAGTTTGGCGGTGATGGATTCCAAGTGTTTCGGGATGACGTTGCGAACCACAACATCACCGCCCGTGGCAACCGCCGCCGCCATGTACGTGCCGGCTTCGATCTGGTCGGGAATGATGGAATAGGTTGTTCCGTACAAGCGCTCAACGCCGTAGATCTTAATGACGTCCGTACCGGCACCGCGGATATCGGCACCCATGGAGTTTAAGAAGTTGGCAAGGTCCACGATGTGCGGTTCTTTTGCCGCGTTTTCAATAACGGTGGTACCGGTTGCGCAAACCGCCGCCAACATGATGTTGACCGTGGCACCCACCGACACCATATCCAGATACACGGAACTGCCTTGCAACTGTTCTGCATGGGCATCGATCATACCGTTTTTCATCGGCATAACTTTGGCGCCGAGGCAGGTGAAGCCTTTTAAGTGCTGATCAATCGGGCGTACGCCGAAATAACAGCCGCCCGGCATGGGAACGTTGGCTTTGCCGAAACGCCCGAGCAACGCGCCGATGAAATAATACGATGCACGCATTTTCTTGGCGAGATCGTGCGGGACGGTTTGGGTCACGATGGTGCGCGAATCGATCTCCACCGTGTGGTGGTCAATACGGCGAACCGTTGCGCCCAGTGAGTCCAAGATCTCCAAAGCAGTGGCAACGTCAGCAATATTCGGAATATTTTCAATACGGCAAACACCGTTCGCTAACACAGTTGCAGGCAGGATCGCCACAACGGCATTTTTGGCGCCGCTGATGTCAACCGTGCCTGTCAAGCGATGTCCACCGTGGATAACATACTTGTCCAAAAGACACACTCCCTCGAATGTATAATTGGGGGAATTACCGCAAAAAATCCAAAAGGATATACACAATCAAAACACGTGGATATACACCCACGTGTTTCAGTATACCATACTTTT
>JAFSIB010000122.1 GCA_017440005.1 Clostridia bacterium | reverse complement strand
GTACACTGGGTCTTCAGAATTTCAACATTGTGACCACGGTGCGCGCACTGTCCAACTGGACGCAGTTTATGATGAAAGAAATGGATATGCCGCTTTCGATTTCAGAAACGGGAACCTGCACCAAAGAAGAATACTTTGAACAGATTCCCTCCATGGTACGTGCGGCATTGGAAGATGCGTGTACCGCAACCAACCCGCGTGTTCCGACAGCGGAAGAAGTGACCCGCTTGTATGCGGATCTGTGGTAAACAATAAAAAAGCAAGGAAGTGAAAACTTCCTTGCTTTTTTGTTAGCATTGGCGCATTAACCGAATGAAGAATTCCACAGCACGGTGTAAACAATCCACGCGGATGCGCTCGTTGTTTCCGTGAATGGTGGCGCGTTCTTCGGCGGTCAGATCCATCGCGGAGAAACGGTATACTTTGTCCGAAATGCGGCCGTAATGGCGGCTGTCGGAGCATTGTACCATCAAATACGGCGATACCAGACACCCTTTCCAGGTGGTGGCGACTGCCCGTGCCACTTTGTCCCATGCCGGACAATCCACTTGGGAGATGCGGCTGGGATTCATGCCTTCCAATGCGGTGATCTCGACAGAGTCATCGTTTACCGCGCGGCGCAGGTGTTCGAGTGCCGATTCCATGGTGTCATACGGATTCAAGCGCATGTTGGATATCAGCTCCGCATTCGGCGGGATCACGTTGGGCGCTTTGGAACCGCGCATCTGAGTAAACGCGACGGTGGTACGCATGAGGGCGTTAAGATCGCCGCCGGAAGATTTACAGATCATGTCCAGCACCGGAGCAAACAACCAGAGGTTCGCAAAGATCAAACGGTATACAAATGAAGAATGACGACCGAGTGTGTCAAACATTGCGGCAACCGGTGGGGTAATGTGATAAGGGAACGGTTTTTTGAGGACCCGACAACACGCCGCCGCCAAACGGTCAACAGGGCCGTTCGGTTTGGGTGCCGAAGCGTGTCCACCGCCCGACTGTACGCGGTATCGCGCGTTGAGTAATCCCTTTTCGGCGATGCCGATCATGCCGCAGGGCGTTTTCACACCGGGAAATACGTTTTCCACCACACCGCCGCCTTCGTCTACGACTATGGACGGCGTGATACCCTTTTCTTCAAACCAATCCACAATACGCACGGCACCGTTGCCGTTGACTTCTTCACCGCCCGAGAACGCAAAATAGATATCGTGCTCAGGGATGAATCCTTCGGCGATCAAGTGATTGGCGGCAAACAGAATGCCGTTGAACGTTACTTTCGTGTCCAGCGCACCGCGTCCCCACAGTACGCCGTCTTCAAGCAGTCCTTCAAACGCGGGTTTATCCCACCCGTCTTCTTCCACGGGAACCACGTCATAATGTGCCATCAGCACCGCCGGATCGCCGGGTGTTTGTCCTTTCCAGCAGAAAAGCAACGCGCGGTCGGGGAGCTTTTGGAACGAACACGTGTTAAACACGTGCGGATACAGCGAGGGAAGAAGATTGATCAATTTTTCAGATTCCGCATCGTCTTCCAATTGGGGGTCGGCGTAGGAAACCGTCTTGCAACGGATGAGTTGTTGCAGGTTGGAAACAGCGACATCTTTGTCAAAGTTTTCTTCACCCGACAACTGTTCAACGGGCGGTTTGGGAGTGAACCGTAATGTGCGGATGAGCAATACCGCCACAAACAACAGCAGTACACCGACAAGGATCAACCACCACATATTACAGCCATCCTCTCTTATACATAATGCGTGCCACACCAACCGTAAACAGAACACCGACCGGAACCATAATACCGACGGTGCCGGCATTTAACGCCGGTACGCTGATGAACAGAACAAGCATCAGAACGATGGGCGCAATAGACAACTTGACGTTCTTGGAAATGAATACGACCGCTAAGCCGCCGAAAAGAGCGGGAAGGATCATATCAAAAGCCGGCTTTAAAACGGGGGATTCCAGAAGCGGCGTGAGCGGAACGATACAGATAACGCCCACAATGATAATGAGCGTGGTCACAATACTGGAAACGGCGATAGCAATTGTAGAGATCACTTCGCCTTCTTCACTGCTTGCTTTCACTTTTGCGCGTTCCATGGCATCGATCGCGCAGGGGAGTTTTAAGTTGGAAATGTTACCCGTGATAAACGACAGATACGTGCCGCCTGCGCCGAGCATCGGCACGTAAGTGAAGATCTCCACGATGCCGACCGCCCAATACATCGGCGCGGTGGCGAGCAATCCTTTCACCAGGACACTGGTGTTCGGCGCGGTGCCGAAGATGAACGATACGATCACGGGAAACAGCATGATGAGCAAGCCTACGACAATACCCCACACGCGACCGTCACGGTGAACACTTTCCATGTATGAACCTTGTTTTTTCATCTTTCGACACCTCCTCAACGTAACCATGCGGTAAAGGGAATTGCCGAAGCCATACCCAGCACCAAACTTAACGGTAATGCGTAATCTTCCATCCAACGGGCGCGCAGGATCTTGGATAAGCCGCCGAAGATCGCCATCACCACAGCGGATACAAGCATGACACATACGGGGATCAGACCCGACGTATCGCCTGAGAATACTAACCCGACGTCGCAGAATACGTAGCCGAGAAAAGCGGAGATCATACCCAAAAACATAGCGGTGTTGAGGATCTCGCCCCATTTTTTATCTTTCATACCCATCTTCAGCATACCGTTCTGGATCTTTTTGGTGACAAACGGTACCAATACGATGCCGGCGGCAATGCCGATGGTCATGACCCACAATACCGAAACGAATATCGAGGGATCCACAATGGTGGCGCTGGCTTCCAGACCGGCGGCGGTCAGTGCGTTACCGGCGGCAACGGTTTCATACGTAATCGAACCGATGACCGACAAACGCAACCAGGGAAGTGCCAGCCCTAACGATTTGGATAACGCCACCACACCGACTAAGATCGCGATAGCGGGCGCGATGGTAAAGATAGCAGATGAAATAACCGTGGATTTTACGGTACTGCCGGCAATGCCGAGCTCTTTCGCGCGGCGAATGGCTTTCACGAGAAAATACGTGGATTGCCCCAGTACCGCCGCGATGATGATCCCAACCAGTACAAACAGGATGGGATGGTTAACGTTGAATTCCAAGCGGAATCCCTCCTCTTTATTGATAGGATGGTATCAGTGTACCATAATTTGACGGGTTGTTCAAGATTTAACAAGGAAAAAACGGAAAGCGACACGGTTCGTGTCACTTTCCGTTTATCTGCGTTATAACGTATTAAAGAGAAGTCATCAAAAGGGAGGCGGTACCGTTTAACGTAACGGCGCAGTTGGCAGGGATAAATACACTGCCGCCTTTGCAAACGGTCAATGGCTCGTCTTGAAACGCAAGGGACACCGTGCCGTCCAGTACCACCACGGATACAAAACTTTCCGGATTGCACACGGTAAACGCTTCTCTGAGTTCCACCGCTTTTGCTGTGAAAAAGCGGCAGGAAGAGAGAGCTCGAACCGTATTGTTGCCAAGTGTATTGACCGCACCGATCTGTCCGTACGGCATAGTGGGGACCGTAGTTTTGGTGACGTCCAGTGCTTTTTCCACGTGGAGTTCACGCGGCTTGCCGTCTGCGCCCAACCGCCCGTAATCCGAGATGCGGTAGGTGGTGTTGGAGTTTTGTTGCACTTCCGCAATCAAAATCCCCTCGCCGATGGCGTGAAGCGTGCCGGCGTCAATAAAGAATACGTCCCCTTTGTGCACGGGTACGGCGTTGCACACCTCTGCCAAGGTGTTGTCACACATTCTTTGCTTGAATTCTTCGGTCGATATCTCACGGGTAAACCCGTAAGTCAGTGTTGCGCCTTCTTTACAATCCACCACGTACCACATTTCCGTTTTGCCGAACTCGCCTTCGTGTTTCAAGGCATATTCGTCATCGGGATGAACTTGGACCGAGAGCTTTTGTTTGGCGTCGATCAACTTTATCAAAATCGGAAAATAGGGGAATTCCGTTGCCCGTTTTCCTAAAGCATCCTCGCCCCATGCTGCTAACACTTCGGGCAAAGATTTTCCTTGTTGGTCACCGTTCAAAACGGTATTGACCCCGTCCGGATGGCACGATAACATCCACCCTTCGGCGGCAATATCGGTGTCGGAGGTTAAACCGAATTCGGTAATCAACCGATCACCGCCCCATAAATAGTTTTTGACAGACGGTTTGAGCAACAGCGGATACATTGCGGCACTTCCTTTAACATTTCAGTACAATCTATCT
>JAFSIB010000121.1 GCA_017440005.1 Clostridia bacterium | reverse complement strand
CTTCTTCGGCGATATGGACTTTAAAGTGGGCGGTACGCACAAGGGTATCACCGCCATTCAAATGGACCTCAAAGTGCATGGCCTGACTCCCGCTATCATCAAAGAGGCGCTGGAGAAAACGTACAAAGCCCGTCTGTATATCCTCGATGAGATCATGCTCAAAGCCATTCCGGCTGTGCGTGAAGAACTCTCCCCCTGGGCACCCAAGATGCTCTCCACCAAGATCGACGTGGACAAGATCCGCGAAGTCATCGGTAAGGGCGGCTCGGTCATTCAGAAGATCCAGGCGGATTGCAACTGCGATATCACCATCGAAGAAGACGGTTCCGTGTTCATCGCCGCTGTTAACACCGAAAACGCCAAACAGGCGCTCGCGATCATCGAAACCATCGCCAAGGATCCCGAGATCGGTGCCATTTACAAAGGCCGCGTGACCCGTTTGATGGCGTTCGGTGCGTTTGTGGAGATCGCCCCCGGCAAAGAGGGCCTGGTCCACATCAGCAAACTGGATGTCAAACGCGTCGAAAAAGTGGAAGACGTTGTCACCGTGGGTGACGAGATTCTGGTCAAGGTCGTCGAAATCGACGAGCAGGGCCGCATCAACCTCTCCCGCCGCGATGCGCTCGTGCAGGTCGAGGGCTTAACCGTCGAAGAATCCGACGAAGAACCCCGCCGTCCCGCGTCCCGTCAGGGTGGTTTCCGCCGCCGTGACAATCGCCGCCGCGACGACTAATCCCAACACACAACGCAAAGCCCGTACCGCCAGGCGGTACGGGCTTGCTTTTTATATTTGGGCGTGCTATAGTGAAATTATAAATAAAAAAGGAGTGGAGATCTATGAAAACGTGTGTCGCTCTGTTGCTCGTCCTCGCATTGCTGCTGTTACCGGTCGGCTGTGCCTCGGGCACAACACCCACTCTCTCAAAAGTGGAAGCTCAAACCGTTGCACAAACCAAGCTCGACGCCTACTGGACCTCCACTGTTTTCGGCGTGTGTTGCGAGATGGAATACGTTGAAAAAGATCTGTCCCGTTTTGTGACCGATGCACAATCGGACTTTTACAACGGCTGCCAGTGGCGCATCACGTGCTGCCGTAACGCGCAGGAAGTGACGGCGCATCTGCGCCGCCACATGGCCGATCACCTGCGCACCACACAGCCGGAGGACGGCCTGTTCCATGACGATCAAAACAATCTGTATGTCGTTGTGCCCGGCCGCGGAAGTGATAGCTATCGGGTCTCCGTCAAAGAATTTTCCGATACGCGTATTGTGGCACTCTGCGAAATATTGGAAATGGGCTCCACCGATTTAGTAGCCTGCTGCTACGATTTTACCCTGGAAAAACAAAACGGAGAATTTGTCATCGTCGAACGCAGCGACTGCTATGTATAATCTCAAAATCACAAAGCCGCGTGTCCCCGTTGGGGGCACGCGGCTTTTTTCATTTCTCTTTTGTACAAATAAACGTGGTGTTCGGGTATCGCTGTTTGGTTTCGTTGGGCAAGGCGGCATCGCTGATGAAATAATCGATCTCATCCAATGTCATGCTCACAAATTTTGACGGCGCATCAATTTTATCACTTCCGCACAGATACACCAATTTTTTGGTGTGTTCGCGGTATACTCTGTGTGCTTGCACACCACCCTCGCCCGGTGTCAGCACTTTTCCGTCTGTGGCAAATGCACTGGTGGAAAAGAAAGCAATATCCGCGTTCATTTTGGAAAGGGCTTCCAACATAAACGCACCGCCCAAAATGCCGGGATACTCCACCACGCGCCCGCCCGTGCAATAGGTGGTGATGCCGTTTTCGCTCAAATAGTTCGCCAGAATCATATTACTGGTGAGCACCGTGATGTTCTTCTTTCCCGGCAAAAAATGTCCGATGTATTGGGTGGTGGACGACCCGTCCAAAAACACCACGTCACCCTCGCTCACCAGATCTGCCGCTTTTTTGGCAATAGCATTTTTGGCAATCTTCATGCTGTGTTGCCGAAACCGAAACGGCGAAACGTTTGCGTTTTTGAAACTGACTCCGCCGTAGCTTCGGGTCACGAGTCCTTGTTTTTCCAAGGTAGTCAAATCTCGCCGTATGGTGGCCGGACTGTAACGGATCTCCTGCACCAGATACTCCACCGTGACGTAGTGGTTTTTCTTGAGGATTTTCATGATCTCGTCCAAGCGTTCTTGTTGAAACACATCCCCCACCCCTTTTGATTATTGTTGATTGTTTTTCAAAATAACCGCAAATCTTGATTTTTGTTGCTCGATTCCATTATACTGATGGCGGCAAGAAAGTCAAGAAGGTGTCCGTATGAAAAAACCTGAAAAATTGTATGAAGGCAACATCCGCAAAAAGTACTTTTGGTTTGCTCTTCCACTCATTCTTTCGTCGTTGCTCTTGCAATCGTACGCGATCATCAACTCCATGATGATCGGCAAATTCATCGGCAGTGAAGCCTTTGCCGCCACGGCAGTCACACAACAGTTCACGGCATTTGTCAACTCCATCTTTTTCGGCTATTTAACAGGTGTCGGCATTTACGTGTCGGTACTGTTCGGCAAAGGCGATTACCCCAAAGTGTTGAACGTGATCAAACTGAATTTTTTGTTCACTTCGATAGGCGCTCTGCTCGTCACCGTTGCCGGTAATGTGTTTTATCCGCAGTTGTTTGACGCACTCAACGTCGGTGCCGATGTGTATCAAAATGCCGCGGCTTATTTTCGGGTACACGCCTGCTCGTATCTCTTTTTGCAGTTCAACTGGGGCTTCATCTACATCTCCAACGGGTTGGGCATGCCCAAATTGCCACTGATCGCTTCCATCGTATCGGGCGTTCTCAACGTGGCTTTTAACTACTTGTTTTTAGGCGTTTTTGGGAAAGGCATCGGCTACAGTGCCTTAGCAACGCTCATTGCCACCGGTACGGTCACCGTGTTCTACTTTATCTCCTATATTCGCTTGTTCCGCAGCATCGGCGTTCCGCTGCGCGGATTTTCCTTTAATAAAGAAGATCTCAAAAAATCGTTTGGCTATGGTGCACCATCCATGTTCCAGCAAATGGCAATGAGCAGTTGCACCGCCTTGGCATCCCCGCTCACCAACACTTGTCCTACCGCCGCCATTTCAGGGTATGCCATTGCCAACAAAGCGCAGTCCTTGATTTGTGCCGTCTATCAAGATTCAACCAAAGCCAACACCAACTTCATTGCACAGGCAATGGGCGCTAAGAAACTGGATAAGATCAAGCAGGGAATCAAAATCGGCATCACCCAAGGTCTTGCCTTTTTCGGCGTAACACTCTTACTGTTTGTGGTGTTTGCGAAACCGTTCACGGGACTGTTTTTAGACCCCGTGGAGGATGCGGTCAGTTTTACCGTGAGTGTAAACATTATCCGTTTTTTGTTACCGCTCATTTTCTTCAACGTGTTCAACAATCTGTTCCACGGCATCTTCCGCGCCGTCGGTTCGGGCACACTCATGTTTATCTCCACGTTGATTTACGCGGTGTCGTTTGTCATCTACGCTTACGCCCTGTTCCATTTTCTGCCACAGGATCTGAAAATTTACGGCGTGCATCTGGCACTCGGTGCGGCGTATATCACCGAAGTGATCTTCGCCACCGTCATTTACTTTACCGGTAAATGGAAAACACCGGAATATAAAGCATTGGAAGCACAAGCGAACACATAAAGATCGCCCCCGATTCCGTTTGGAACCGGGGGCGTTTTGTTACGAAAGATAGTTTTTTAAATTGAATTTGGATAACCGAATGTGTTTACGGTCCACTGTGTAGGAGATATACACGTCGTCGCCGTACACCTTGGCATACGGATAAAAACAACTGCTTTGCATATCCACCACCAGTATCGGTTGCGAATTGCTCAGATTGTTTCGATCGATCTTCACAATACCAAACCCTTTGCGGTCGATCGGTGCGTGGATCAGATACAATTCACCGCCGTATTCAATAAAATCCGACCGCGACTGCGCATCGGTAATGAGCAACGGACTTGCCCATTTTTCCGTTGTAAGATTGTACGCCGTCAAAAATCCGGTGGACACGCCCGCTTCCTGCCGCACAAAATAATACACCGTATCGCCAATCACGTATACCGCATTCTCATATTCGCTCTGGTTGTCAAACGTCGGACTCGCCACGTATTCCCACGTGATCAGATCGCGGCTTTTGATGATGGCGTTAAACGCATGGGAGTAGACTCCCGTGTAATAATAGGTCACGCCGTTCTCCACACGTGTGGACAACTTTTGCATGATACCGATATCCGAAGCCAGCGGATGCGATTTTATGTTGTTGGCGGATAACGCATGCCGAATGCCGCTGATGGAGAAATCGTTCGTCACGTCCCCCACTCGGAAGCGATTGACCTGCACCGGTCCCAGCGTCTTGGTCTTCAGATCGAACACGCGGTAAAACCGATAATACTGCACAATGGTGGATGCCGTCCACATGATATACAGCTCTTTGTCATCCTTGTGCATCAAAATGGTATCGTACACCAACGTGATCTGGTCGTCTTCTATTGGCTCACCCACTTTTTGGATGGTTTTCAC
The DNA here is from genome assembly GCA_017440005.1 of Clostridia bacterium. Classification (GTDB taxonomy): domain Bacteria; phylum Bacillota; class Clostridia; order Oscillospirales; family Acutalibacteraceae; genus RGIG3009. The sequence goes on along the minus strand of JAFSIB010000121.1, from coordinate 1,935 downwards.
CGTCATCTGACTCGGATCGGAAAGCGGACAATACGCAAGCCGCGCTTCCTGATATTTCGGATTTTCCGCATCCGATCCCGTGTTGGCGTAATACGTCATGTACACCATACCGTCAATCACGGTAAAGGTGGACACGTGCACCATTTTATCCGGATCCCCGCCGTTTTTCTCACAATACGCAATGTTCTTTTCAAAATCCGCAATGTGATTCTGCGTGATCTCCGCAGCACACGTCACACCGTGTTGTACCGCCTGCTCATCCCGTTGCGGATTCAACGTACCCATCGCATTCTTAATGGGACTGTTTTCTTTGTACGGCAGCATGGTATCCGCCAATATGTCATCCGTAAAAATGGAATTCTGCGGTGCCGCCGTACTCGCCGTTGTACGGGTCGTCTTTTGCGTGGTTGTTTTCGCAGTCGTCTTACCGGTTGTTGTGGTCGTGGTCGTCGTAGCCGATGTTGTTGTCACCGCCTCCTGTGTGTTACCGCATCCGACCGCCGATACCCATAAAGCGGCAACCAGAAAAATCGCCACTGCTTGTTGCTTTTTCATGTTGCCTTCTCCTTCTGCCGTTTGGTGCCAAACACCAAAAACTTGCCGCACAGATAATTCAGTAAAATCACGATGGGGGTGACCAGACATTTGGAGAGCAGTCCGTCGATACCAAACAACGGCACGTCCCAACCAAGCCACACAATCAGCGGTACAAACACGATCTCAAATAAACCGGTTGCTATGCGTGTGGATACGAACACACCCAGTTCACGCAACACCGCTTTCGCCGACCGTTCACAGCTGCGGAACACAAGGCACTTGTTCACCGTAAAGGAAAACGCAACCGCCACCGCCCACGATATACCGTTGGCAATCAATACCGCCGTTTCCGTGTGCATCGCATTTTGAAACAACACCATACACGCGGTATACGTCACCCAACTCACCAGTGTGGTCAACGCGCTGAAAAACAAATACCACAGCATCTCTTTCGCTGTTTTGCGTTTACTCATCATACCGTCACATACTTACCAAATTGAATTTTTGTGAGACGAATGTGTTGCCGTGAAACCGTGTACGACATATACAAATCTTCGCCGATCACCTTTGTGAACGGATAAAAACAACTGGATTTGAGATCCGCCACCATCAAAGGAGAGGATTGTGTCAGATCCTCGGTGTTCACCCGCACAATGCCAAACCCGTTGCGGTCTTTGGGGGCATGGATCAAATATAGCTGGTTTTGATAAAAGAAAAAGTCAGAACGCGATTGCGCATCCGCAATCAGGAACGGTGGTGCCCACTCCCCCGTTTGCAGATCATAATACGTCAAAAACCCTTGCAGGCACTCGTTTTGCCGCGCAAAGTAATACACTCTGTCCCCCAGCACGTGCGTGGCGTTTTCCCAATGCGAGTTGTTGGGAAAATCCGGTGTGGACACATATTCCCACGTGATAAAATCCGCACTTTTGGCAATTGCCGTAAAGAACCCCGAATAAATACCCGTGTAATAATACGTGATCCCGTTTTCCACCCGCGGCGTAATGTTCTGCATAATACCGATATCCGCGAACATACGGCGGTACGCAATGCCGTTGGCATCCAAGGCGCTCTTCATACCGCTTTGGGAAAAATCGTTCACGATCCCGCCCACTTGGAAGCGGTTCACACGCACGGGACTGATGGTACGCGTGGCAATATCGTACACACAGTAAAACCGATAATACTGCGTGGTCTTGGCGGTCCATAAAAGATAGATCTCCCGATCGTCTTTGTGCATCAGCACCGTGTCATACACGCCCGTAATAAGTTCGCCATCCAACGTATCGCCCGCTTTTTGCAATTCCACAATGGTCAGATCCTCCGGATCTTCCATCGGACATATTGCCAGTCGTGCCGCCTGCTCCGCAGGCGTTTCGGCGTTGGCTTAGCGGTTGG
>JAFSIB010000015.1 GCA_017440005.1 Clostridia bacterium | reverse complement strand
CCTCCCTTGTGTAAAGGGAGGTGGATTTTTGCGAAGCAAAAAGACGGAGGGATTGTCGGTGTAAAACCATTATTCTCCGAGCAAATCCTTTTTCCAAACAATCCCCCAGTCAAAAATCAAAGATTTTTGCCAGCCCCCTTTACACAAGGGGGCCTTTCGCTGCGGCGAGATTGCCCATAGCTAAAGCTTTTTGGTACCACCAGCACAGCTGGTGGTTTTTTCCTACAAAAAAATAAGCGGCAGGGATCACTCCCTGCCGCCTATCATCGGATCTTATTCTGCTTCCTGTTTCCGTTTGCCGAAGATCGTTGCCACGCCGCCGCTCGCAAACAACAACGCGATCCAGAGGTAGATCGGCGCTCTCACGCCGGTATCCGGAATTTCCGGAGTCGGTTGCGGTGCGGGCATCGGTTCGGGTTGCGGCTCAGGCTTCTGTTCGGGTGTCGGTTCGGGTTTTGGAGTCGGTGTGTAGGTGTTTTCAAAATCCAACCCGCTCACCGCCGTAGCCGTTCCGCTTTGACTGACAGTCAACCCGTCTGCCGTCACGACGGTCCCCACAACGCCGCCGTTGTCCTTCACTTCCACCTTCACACGGTATTCCGCCGAATCGTAGGCTACACCGTCAACCGTCGTGCCGGCGTGCGTTTCTTTCACCACGTAGTGGAACACCTTCCCGATATCTTCGGGTGCATACGCAAGGCGGAAACGGTATCCGCCGTTTGCGTTTTTCACAGTCGTCGGCGTAACCCCGTCCGTTTTGTACGCATCGTTGGTTTCATACAGTTCAAACGTGAACATGTCATCTTCCAACGTTTTGCCCAAAAGCGTCTTGTTACCGCTCAGTTCCACCGTCGCATCGCCCGTCACAACGTAACGGTTATAGAACACGGCCGAACTGGCAGGAATCTCGGTCACCGTACCGTTTTCCACCACCATCACAAGGGAAACATCCGCTTCCAATGCACCTTGGTGGTTATCCGTCACATCCACCGTCACACGGTACACGGTATTGTCGTACACCACGCCCGGTTGCGGACTGTTCGGCATCTTTTCGGTAATCGTGTAATACCGTTTGCCAACGATCGCATACGTGATACCGCCGAAATCGATCATACCGTGCGCATCGTTTTTCACCACGCGGTACTCGCCGTTTGCCGATACGGTCGTGAAATCCGCTTCGGTCTGGGTAAGAGCAAACTCAAACTCCCCTGCCTGAAGATCTTTACCGATCAACTCTTTTTCGGCCGTGAAATCGACCGTTTTGCTGCGCGGCTGATACGTATTCACAAACGCAATCGCGTTGCCGCCTTTGACGATCTCCCAGTCAGACGCAAACCCACCGTTGCCGTTATCCGTCACTTCCGCTTTCACAATATATTCGTTGGCCGCATAGGTCACACCGTTGCCGGCAGGACCGACCGCTTCGGTAATGCGGTAGAAGTACTCGCCCAACTGCGTATAGGTGATCGGCTCAAACGTAAACGGTGCCGTATTACCGATTGCCACACGGTTGGCCGCAGTGCTCGTATACGGATTATTCATGGGGGTACCGTCGGCATCCGCAACCTGCTCCAGGTTAAAGCGGAACTCGCCGTTGAGCATCGGTCTGCCCAGCAGTTCTTTCGTACCGCCGATGGTCAACGCGGTACTGCCCGACAACGTGTATACGTTGGTAAACTGAATACTGTTGACCGCGCCTTCACCCAATTTGTTCATAGTAACGGCGGTCTGCAACGCATCGTTGTTCACGGACACGTTCACAACAAGGTGATATTCGGCAGGATCGTACGTCATGCCGCCTTTGGTACCGGCCGTTTCTTTCACCACGTAGTAGTGGGTGCCCACCGCCGTGTACGCAATACGGTCAAATGCCTTGGAACCGCTGCCCGTGATGCGAACGTTTTGTTGCACGCCGCCTTGTTTGGGCGTCACAAACGAACTGTCGGTTTCGGTCAGGGTAAACGTAAACGTTTCGGCGGTCACGGGATTGCCGACCACGTTCTTGTTCACGGTAAAGGTTTCCGCCGTCGGGGTCAACTGCAGAACGTTTGTAAACACAACATCCTGTGCGCCCACCGGTGTGCCGTTCTGTTCAAAACTGGCCGACGGCACCAACTGCCCGCCCTGCGCTTCGGCTTTCACAACCACCTTGTATTCCTCGGTGGAGTACTGCATGCCGTGGATCTTATCCGCATCGGCGGGATGCACTTCTTTGAGAATATACGTATCTTCCGTAACCGCGGTCAACGGAATATGGAACGTCGCCTTGCCATCGGCACCCACGGTACGCATGAGGTACGCGGGTTCCGTGGCGGTCACGCCGCCCTGCACTTTGTACAAGCCAAACAGGAATCCCGCTTCGCTCACACCGGTGTTGTGCGGGTCGGTCACTTCCTTATCCACCGTAAACTCCACAAACGTGGCTTCGGTAGTATGGGTGTTGACAAAATTCTTGGTAAAGGTATAGACGTTGTTCACAGCGGTCAGGGCGGTGTCTGTCGCGTAATCGCGCACATCCACTTCCATCTTGCCGTCCACGTCGTTATCCGTCACGTGAACCACCACACGGCCGACCGTGGCGTCATAGGACATGCCCGGCAAACGGTCTGTGACGTTCGGGATCACTTCGGACACTTTGTAATAGTACGTACCGAGCGCCTCAAACGCGATCACCGGGAACGTGTAACGCGCGTTGTTCTGATTCACACTCACGGTGTTGCCGATCTGCGTGTACGCACCGGTTTCGGGATGGTACTGTTCCAACTTGAAAGTAAACGACTTGCCGTTCCAATCAAACGTACCGGCGGTATCCGCCACCGTCTTTTGACCCGTGATCACGAGCGATTGCTCAGCGGGAACAGCAGGTGTATAGCGGTTGATCACGTGCCCGTACGCCACACCGTCGGCAGGGATGGTACCGGTCAACGTGGATACCGCCATATCCAGACTGTAACCGGCATCCGCCGTTTGGGATAACTGCTCGGTCACGGTATAGGTCACGTTCGCCGGCAGGTTGTGCACCCGCACGGATTCATCGTGACGCAGTTGCACGGTAAACACGCCGCCGTTATCGGTGGTCACCTCGGTTATACCGGCAAGACCCGTCGCAGTGAAGGTCCGACCGCCGACGTTATCGCCGTCCAGATCCACACGGATGGTAAACTGTTTATCGGTCAACGCGCTCGGCGCCGTTTCAAACGGATGCACCACGTCTTTGTTCACGATCAGATCACCGTACTGTTGCGCACCGTTGGTAAACTCCACATCGGTGATAGTTTGCGCCGCCAAGGTGACGGTTGCCGCCTGACCGACGATCGGTTGTCCGTTCACCGTAACGGTATGCACGCGGTACGCGGCATTTTGCGGGATCTGCTCTGTCACGGTGTAATTACCGGCGGTCAAGCCCACAATGTACACCGTCTGACCGGCGGTTAGTTGCACCGTACCGTTGTTCGGCAGATCACGGCGGTCAGCTTCCAGACCGTCCGCATCCACCGTCACCACTTCGGCGTTCGCAATGTTACCGCCGATCACAAACGTAAAGGTCTCGGAACTGGTGTACCCCGCCGCCAATGTTTTGGTCAAGCGGATACCGGTAGCAGGGGCCATGGTCAGTTTGCCGTTATTGCCCTGCGTCGAATAGGTGTAATACGTGTCACCGGATTTGATGACAAACGGATGATCGCTGTAATTCATCGTCCCCGTCGGATTGGGGTTGGTTCCCTCTTTTTGAGCGATCTCGTAATCGTAATACCGATGTACGGTATCTTTCGGGACGTACCACTGATTGTTATCCGCAATCGCCGCTTCCAGTGCTTCGGCGGAAATGGGCTCATAATGTTGGTGAATACGCAACGTGCCGTTTTCCAGTTTCTCAAACACCGGATACACGTGGTAATACCCGCTGCCGGTAGGTTTGGAAGCGCCAACGTACGGAGCATAGGTGTCCGTACCCGTCTTTGTCATCACCACATTATCCTGCGTGTAGTAATACCGCTCGTTAGAGATGGAGGGTTCAAAATGACTGTACGTGTTTTCGGTGGTGTTGCTGGCAGTCGCGCTCCATTTGTTGGAATAGAACGTGTAACCGTTTGCGGTCTTGTAAGCAGGGTCGATCTTGGCCGCAATATTCCAGTCTTCAATATCCTCGCGCATCGCCACTTCGTACACCAGACGGATGGGCGAATCGGCAGTGCCGGTTTCCATATCCAATCCGATCAACTCGGTGATGGTGCCGTTGCTGTCCACTTCCACGTCCACTTCGTACGTGATGGTGGGAATCAGCGATGCGGGGATCTGCCAGGTCAGAATACTGTCGCCCGTCGCGATCTCAGTCGCCACACGGACGGTCATGTACATCATATCGGTGTTGGACACACCGGGTACCACCGTCGTATCGCCCAAGAAGCCGTAAGAACGGATAATGTGCGTGGCGTTTTTGTTTGTCACCGTTTCGCGAATATCGGCAGAGGTCATACCCTTGTGCCAGAAATCCAGATACTCGCCGTCGGCGTTGCTGAACCAACCGATGTAATGACTGAATTCGCTGTCACTCGTATAGCTGAGCTGACCGTAGTCATACGCATCCTGAAGCAACGCTTCGGCAACCGCCGTATCGGAGATCCCCAAACGGGTCTTTACGGAATTGACCAGTTCGCGGCCGGCACCCGTGGGATTTTGGATCGAACCGAGCGAGCCGTCCACAAACATCTTAGAGAGTGCCGCGCCCGAGAACAGGCGGTTGCCCACCACCAGACCCTGGATGTCGGCAACACTCATATAGGCACCGATCTTGTCCACAAACGTCAGATATCCGTCGTGGTCGTGATCGTGTTCCACGTAAGTGGGATAATATTTGGATTGAATGATGATCTCATCCACGATCGCCTCAAACGCATTGAGCATCTGCTCATCGTTTTCGGCAGGAAAATACTCATCCACGTACAAACGGTCTTCAGCGGTGAGCTTTTCGCTCGCAACGGTGGAGTTTTGCACCGTCAGATACGTGCTGTTCCAAGCGTTTCCGGAACGGAACACGCGCACGCTCTGTCCGTTTAAAAACTGTGTCCACAACGTGTTTTGTACGTCGCTGGCATTTTCGGGATCCAGCACACTCAACGCTTCGGGACGGTTCAAAACGGTCTGCCCGTACGGCAATGTGTAAAACAAGGCATCGGTGCCGTAGTGCGCTTCGATCTCTTTCTTGGCAAACGCGGCGGTAAGCGACGTCATGAACGCGATGGTATCGCGGTGGCTGTGCTCGCCGGTATGGCCGTCGTAGGAAGACAGATTGGACACACCCAGATCGGTACGGGCATCGTTGCCGTTGTAATCGTTATTGGCAAGGGTGGGTTCACCGTCAGTCATGAGCACCATGATGGGCATACGGTTAGTACCGATCTGCGCACCTTCCTGCACCACAGTGTCGGCATTTAAAAGCAGTTTCATCGCCTCATAGATACCGTCCTGCATGAACGTACCGGTGGACACTTCAAAGCGGTTGGTACTCATGTTGGCGCCGCTTGAATTTTTCACACCGGATGCGACTTCGATCGCGCGGTCGGGGGTCCGATCCACCGCCGCGGATACCAGATACCGACCGGCGGTCTGCGTAGTATACGAATCCAATGGCAATACCACCTGTGTGATGCCGTTTGCCGAGCTGAACGATTTGTTCACGTTGCCGGCGTACACCACCACCGCCACGCGGTTGTTGTGGTTGAGGGTAAGCAACTCGGTGATCGCCTTGTTGGTCGCTTCCACTAACTCGTCCACGGCGCTGCCGTTGTTATCATCGGTATACCGCATGGAACTGGACAGATCCAAAATCAGCACGGTATCGGTGGGAATGGTGGAATACCCTTTGATCTGCTTGTTGGACGCGATCGCCGACAGCGCCACCACAAAATTATCACCGGTGTTTGCCACCGTCACGCCTTGACCGTTGTAGGTCGCGCCTGTTAACTGCGACGGCAACGCATCGGGGGTAAAGACGGATTTGTCCGTCCACACCGCACCGGCATATTCGGTGCTCAGTGCCACGTTCTGTGTGTGATTCTCCTGCAAATCGAAAAAGTTTTTCCATTGATCCAACGTGTGCGGATCCGCCACACGGTTGTCAACCGTAGCGGCACCGACCTGCAAGAAACCGGTCGGCAGAACGCTGATTAACAACGTCAGGCACAAAAATACGCTGATCGCTTTCAAATGTTTCGCCTTTACCGTTTTCATTTCCATTCCTCCTGATTTCGATTGTTAGCGGGGTGTGTGCAGATGCCGATGAGTTCGTCGCCGTGGTGGTAGTACACACAGTCTGCACAATCGTTTTCCGTTGATTCTTTTCCTTTATAATACGAGCAGATATCCTGCATCTTGGTCACAAATGGTGCGCCCTCTTCCGTGTATTGAGGACTTTTCAAAAAATCGGGATAGATCGGCATCGGTTCGATTGCCGGATTGTCGCGGTCGCACTCTTCGTAATACCCGTAATGAATGGGAAACGTGCGGCCGTGCGCGGTAATGATCTTATACAGGTCCCCCTCCGCAAACGCCGACGGCGGTGAAAGAGGAACCTGCAACCAAAGACTGTTCAGCATACTGCCTCCCTTCCGCAAACAAAAAGTCTGCTATCCTGTTCCTTATGGCAACAGTATAGCAGACTCCTCGATTTCGCAGTACTACCCAAATTTCCAAAAATCGGTCATTTTTTTGGGGGACTCCCCTAATTTTTTATATCCGTTTTACGGCTTTCAGGATATGTCGCCTTACAAGATCGCCGCAAATTCATCACGACTCACACCGGACTTTTCGGATACGATACGGATCGCCTGTTTCACGCCCGAAAGCGACATGTGCAGTTTGTGCGCAATATCGCTGTTTTGCATGCCGAACGCGGCGAGTTTCGCCACCTCACGCTCTCGTTGCGACAACGTGGTGATGAGATTTTTTCCGCGCACACTGCCGCTTAACTTCGACCATCCCTCATTGTACAGTTTGTACCGCCATTTCACTTCGCGGTGTACGGCGGGATCCAGTTCCATCAACCGTTCATCCAACAGCGATCCCAACACGCGGGAATACTCCGCAATCAACCCGTACAGCCGATCCGGCAATGCCAGTTTGAGCGCACGGTCAATGTGCCGTATTGCCTGTGCATCGTCCCCGCCCGTGCGGTAAATGGCGGCACAGGTCATGCGCAGATAGATCTCCGCCACCACGGAACGGTCCGCCATCGCCTGCGAGATCATCGGCTCCATGGTAAACGGCAATACGTTCATCAGCGATAACCCCGTCACCCCGTGCAGATCCATCTGCTTGGTGGCCACCGCATACCCCGCCGCATACAGGTATTTCGCATAATACACCTTAACAGCAGGTAACGAATCCCGATGCAACGGTTCAAAACATCCGATCTTGAACCAATCGGGGAACGACGTTACGTCGTACAGCATACTGTCCACCGCCGCCAGGCACAAAGACATGATATCGCGGTCCTTGTCGTCGCGTCCGGGTGCTTCGGCAATATGCACTTTTGCCCGCCGCCACATAGTAAGATCCCCGCGCCAGATCGCGCACAAAGCCAGCAACATACCGGCGGATAACACCGCATAAAACCCCGAACACCGCGTCAACAGATAATTCGCGCTGGCATACACCTTGTCGATCTCGCCGCGGGAATACGCCACTTCCGCCTCAAATAACACCTGCGCCTCGTGGTTGTCAGCAAGGGCTTCCACACACGCATCCGCCGTTCCCGGCACGCAGTATAAATCGGTCATGTACAAAAACGGCGTCTTGCGCGGCAACGGCATATTCCGATCCGTGTTTGCGACACCCTGCCGCGCTGCTTTGGTACGCCCATCCATCGGTTTTTCCGCAGTTTTGGGGATCAGCCAATCCCGCCCCACGCGCATGACCCCCGGTATTTTCCCGTTGGCACACAACGCCTGCACACGCCGCACCGAGATCCCCCAGTTTTGCGCACACTCTTCAATTTTCCGATACGCTTTCAGTTGTTCCTCGATCCCGTGCATACCGATCCCTCTTTTCGTTTTGTTCGTCAGCCGCCGTTTATTATTGTTCGTCAACCGTCATATAGTATACAACGTTTGACGAACAATTGCAAGTTTTTCTTTCGATCGGTCTTTATCGCATATCTCACCGCCCCCACGATCCCAAACCAGCGCCGTAGAGGGGGACCGCGTCAGCGGTGGAAGGAGTCAAAGCCTCCCTTGTGTAAAAGGAGGTGTCTGTGGCACCGCCACAGACGGAGGGATTGCCACGACCCCACCCTCAAACTCCCTCTTGATTTCCCGCAAAAAATGCAGTACACTAATCGGTAGCGAAAAAACAAAGCAAAAGGTGATAGCATGATTTCTTTAACCGTAACCGACGTGCGCGCCCTGCCGGGTGACAGCGCGTTTTTGTTGGATGACGGTAAAACGTCGGTTCTGTACGATACCGGCTTTGGTTTCACCGGTTATCGCATTGCCGATAAGATCAAAGACGTGCTCGGCGACCGCCCGCTCGATTATATTTTACTGTCCCACTCGCATTACGATCACGTGCTCGGCGCACCGTATGTTCTGCGTCGGTATCCGAACGCCAAGGTCATCGCGGGTGCGTATGCCGAAAAGATCTTCCAAAAACCCACGGCACGCGCCGTCATGCGGGATCTGGACCGCAAATACGCCGCCACGTGCGGCGTAAAGGAATATGACGATCTCGTGGACGAACTCAAAGTCGATATCATCGTGGAAGACGGCGATACCGTCACCTGCGGGGATATGACGTTCAAAGCCGTCAACCTGCCGGGTCACACCAAATGTTCCGTCGGCTTTTATCTTGCGGAAAACAAACTGTTGCTCGGTTCGGAAACACTCGGCGTGTATTTCGGCAACCACACCTACCTGCCGTTTTATTTAGTCGGTTTTCAAATGACGTTGGATTCGTTTAAAAAGGCACGGACGCTGGATATCGAAAGCATTCTGTTACCGCATTACGGCGTCGTCAATCACGATGAAGCGGCGGTGTATCTGGATAATTCCGAGCGCGTCACCCGTGAAACCGCCGCCATTATTCAACGCATGATGCGTGACGGCGCCACCGATGAAGAAGTGCTCGCACATTTCACCAATCTGTTTTATACCGATACCGTGAGGCCCACCTACCCGCGCGACGCCTTCAACCTGAATACGGGTATTCTCATCAAACAGATCCGCAAAGAATTTTGCATCGATTAGTTTTTACCACGTATCGATCACACGGGGGCGCAATACGCGCCCCCGTTTCTTTTTATACGTGCCACGCCTTCACGGCAAAATCAAATTGTGCTTTTTTGGGCGCAATACGCGCCCCCTTATCTTTTACACAGCACCTCGCTCTAACGGCAAGATAAGCATGTACAAAAAATTGACAACACGCCACCCCGCACCTCGCGGTGAGCACGTCGATTTGTTGTACGATGTATCAAGCAAAAGGGATGGCAATACGCCATCCCGCAATCTTGGATCCCTGCCTCATCGCACCAAGCCTCCCTCTTAGAGAGAGGGGGACCGCGTCAGTGGTGGAAAGAGTCAAAGCCTCCCTTTACACAAGGGAGGTGTCTGTGGCATCGCCACAGACGGAGGGATTGTCCGATCCGTCGCACCCCTCACGTAACGACGGAGACTCCTCTTCCGCGTTTCAGAGAGGTATCTGCAACAAATGCACTTATAAAACTTTAGCAAAAACCTCAAAGAAAAGGTTGACAAACCGAAAATCCCATAGTATAATGACTACTGCTCATCAAGAGCTTTGTACAGATGAGTATCGAGATGTGGCTCAGTTTGGTAGAGCGCTGCGTTCGGGACGCAGAGGCCGCAGGTTCGAATCCTGTCATCTCGACCAAGTAAAAAGGGTAGGCCTTGTGCCTATCCTTTTTACTTTTTCAAAACGATGGGGAATTGTACTTGTGGGTGCGTCCCGAACGCAGTGAGGGACGTGGTGAGCGTTTGCGAGCGCGTTCGGTGAACGACACAGCGAGCAAAAAGCTCTGTGCTGCGGTCGAAAGTTGCGCAAACGCGTCTTTCGACCGTTAACCTCTTTAGCGCGCCGCAAAGACAGATCAACGCAAAAAAGCACCCGTGGCATGTCGCCACGGGTGCTTTGCTTTTAAAATTAAAGCTGCGGGCCGGCTTTGACGAGGGCTTTGCCTTCTTCGTTGCCGTTGTATTTGTTGAAGTTTTTGATAAAGCGGGCGGCGAGATCCTTGGCTTTTTCTTCCCAAATGGAAGCGTCCGCATAGGTATCGCGCGGATCCAAAATGGTGGGATCCACACCCGGCAGAGCGGTGGGAATCTCGAAATCAAAGTACGGGATCTTCTTGGTTTCCGCTTTCAGGATGGAACCATCGAGGATCGCATCGATGATGCCGCGGGTATCTTTGATGGAGATGCGTTTGCCACTGCCGTTCCAACCGGTGTTGACCAAATATGCTTTGGCACCGGATTTTTGCATTTTCTTCACCGTACTTAGTGGGGTGCAATTCTAAGAATGCTGCACCGAAGCAAGCGGAGAAGGTGGGGGTAAGAATCTTTATTTTATCATAAAAATCACTTCTGATATCAAGCGCGTTACTTTTCCTCGCTGAGCTTTCCGTAAAGCTCCTTTATAGCTCTGTAAGCCATCTTGGGCTTTCTGTATTCGTTTACAATCCCCTTGTTGTTAAAGCTTCTTGCTCGGTCATTACCCATCTCTCTTGCAGTTCTCATATCGCAATATTGCCAAATGTAACAACCCGCGTATTCCTTACGGCTGAAGAAGAGTTTTATGCAGTCGGTAATAAGCCTGGCCTGATATTCCTCCGTCCATTTTATATCGTCGAGAGTGTGGTTTCCATAGATCGCAGCCGCACCGAACTCACTCATGACAACAGGCTTGTGACCATGCCCGAGACTCTGGATGTACGCCTCCATTTTCTCGACACCGTCCTCCCAAGACGTGAAGGTGCCGCCATCGTACCAACCAATGTAAATGTTGAGCGCAAGGAAATCGCAGTATTCGAAGCAAAGCTCCTGGTCTCTTTTTGACGAAGCAAAGGTAACTAGTCTATTACCGCCATTTTCCTTGAGGTATTCGTAGTAGATACGGGATATTTCCTTGCCTTCTTCAAAGTTGGAGCGTATCTCGTTGTGCATACCCCATATAATGATTGAAGGATGGTTGTAGTACTCCTTAACCATCTCACGATGCATCTGCAAACCTCTTTCGATAACAACAGGATCAACAAGTGCCTCAAGCGAGAAGCCGTTGCCCCAAATAGGGATCTCCGACCAGAATGTTATGCCTCGCGCGTCCAGCATATCGATGAAGGTCGGATTGTTGGGGTAGTGAGAGCCTCGTATGGAATTGCAGTTCATATTCTCCAAAATATCTAGGTCTCTCTGCATAAGCGCCACAGGAAACGCCATACCGAAATCGGGGTGATCCTCGTGACGGTTGATGCCTCGAATCTTGTGCTCAACACCATTTAGCAATATTTTTCTGTCTTTGATCTCAACGATGCGGAATCCTATTCTATCATAAAGGTCATCTGTCGAGGTTACGGTGCAGAGTTCATAAAGCTTCGGATTTTCGGGAGCCCATTTTTCTATGTTCTTTACTCTTGCATTAAGGGTGAGTTCCCTGGTTTCGTAAGGAAGAAGAGTAAAATCCGACTCGACGAGCATTTCACCCGCTAGGTAAACGCTTACTTTGTCTAAAATCTCCTTGTCGGTCGAGTTGAAAACCTCAATTCTAAATCGACAGTCAGCATCATTGTCAGTCATTTCGTAATCAACAAGGTTATAGAGCACAGATGCGCCATCGAGTGTCTCAACCTCAACACTTCTCGTAATACCACCGTAGTGATACCAGTCAACAAGTCGCATAGGTATAGATTGATCGT
>JAFSIB010000014.1 GCA_017440005.1 Clostridia bacterium | reverse complement strand
GCCAACGCTTGTTGTTTTTGCATCATGAAATCTCCTTTACGCCTAAAAGTTGTATTTTAATTATTTTACACCTGATAGGTGTAAAAGTCAATACATCTTTTAGTTGTGAGGTATACTGAGTGATGATGGAGGGGTGACGATGTATAACATTCGAGAGTTGCGGGAGTCGCGAGATTTAACCCAAGCCGAGATTGCACGGGTAATCAAAACCACTCAGCAACAATACAGCAAGATTGAAACTGGGCGTGCTGACATCAGCGGGGAAAAACTGATTCTGCTTGCACGGTTTTATCAGGTGTCCACCGATTATCTTTTAGGGTTAGAAGAGCAATAAAAAAGCGACGGATTTACCGTCGCTTTTTTATTTATTCCGCGATGTCCGCGTACGTGAAGTTTACGATACGGCGGAGATCTTCGGGTGCTATTTCCACTTGATACCCGATCTTGCCGGCACTCACACAAAAGGTGGGACAGGTTTGCGCTGTTTCGTGCACGACCGTGCAAAACGGCTTTTTCATGCCCACGGGCGAACAACCGCCGTGTATGTAACCGGTGAGCGGCAACAGTTCCTTGGATTTAATCATCTCGATGGCCTTTTCACCGACGGTTGCCGCCGCCTTTTTGAGATTCAGTTCCTTGTGGCAAGGAATGACGAATACGTAATGCGTGCCGGATTTTGCCACCGTCACCAACGTTTTAAACACGCGTTCCTGCGGTTGTCCCAGTACCATGGCAACTTCCACGCCGCTGACCGCATCGGTATCGGCGTAAAAATGAGCGGTATATGAGATCTTTGCCTGATCCAATATACGCATGACGTTTGTTTTAACATCGTTCTTTTTCATGATATTACCCTCCGGCTTTTGAAAACCATTCCGCCATCCGTTCAAACCATTCCACGACTTTGAACCGCACCGCGAATCGCGAAGAGGCGGTGACGATCTCACACGCGCCTGACGGCATGACTTTTTGGAGTGAATCTTTGTCCGTTGCCGCCGATACGCACAGCGGGGGATACATGACGCACCACCAGTTGCGGCCGGCGCCCTCGCCGATGGTAAACCGCACCGTGTGGTACTGCCCTGCGGGGAACGTGGCACCGTCATACACACGTGTGGTAAACGCCATGGTGGTGAGTTCCGCTTTGACGGGGTAGGTGTACCCGCCGGCATAGACTGCTGCCTGCGCCGTTTCGATCAACTGCGGCAAGGCGGCACGCAGGCGTTCTTCCGCCTCGGCGCGGGTGGTCACACCATCCAACAGACCGGCACCTGCCGCCGTGACGGCATCCCGTACGTTCAGTTTGAGCGTCTGATCGGCTTCACTGTCGGAATTTGCCAGAATGTGAAGCCGTACTACATTCTCCCGCACGCCGACGCACCGTCCTGCGAAGGTACAGACCGATACTACCGCACCCAGCATTACAACACCGCACAACATACTGAAAAACCGTTTCATAAAAATCCGTCCTTTGCTTATGTTTTGCACATGAAGCATGGACGGATTTTGGATTATTTAATCAATTCCACACCACCGCAAGGTTGGCAGACCTGTACATTGGCATAAAGCGGTGACAAACGGGCGGTACAGTTTTCCGCGGTTTGCCGATCGGTAAACCAACCGAACACCGCCGTGCCGCTGCCGCTCATACACGCGGCGATGGCGCCGTTTTCCGTTAACTGATCCCGCGCCGCCAGACATGCAGGCAATGACAACGCCGCTTCAAACGTGTTGCCGACAGCTGCCGCCATTGCGGTGACATCGCCGCTTTCCAGCGCTTCGCAAAACGTCTTGGCAGACGGATGGAACAACTTCTCTGCGTTGTCCACCAAACGATACGCCTCGGGGGTGGAAACGCCGCCTTCGGGTTTTACGATAACAAAAAAGCCTTGTTCTAACGCGGGGAGCGGGGTGAGGATGTCGCCCGTTCCGGTGGCAAAAGCCGTACCGCCCATGACACAAAACGGGACGTCGGCACCGACTTTGTTAGCAAGGTCACACAGCTGAGCCTGCGATAAACCGGCACCCGTTAAGTGGTTGAGCGCTACGAGCGTTCCCGCGGCATCGGCACTGCCGCCTGCCAGACCCGCTTGAACCGGAATGTGTTTTTCCACGTCAATGCGAAAGGCGGCACGTTCGCCGATATACTCGGCAAACAGCACTGCCGCGCGGTACGCCGTGTTGGATGCATCCTGCGGCAGGTCACCGTTGCACGTAAAGCACAGGGTATCGGCATAATCTACGGTGATGCGGTCGTACCAATCCACCGATTGAAACACCGTTTCAAGCACGTGATACCCGTCTTCCCGTTTACCGACCACATCCAGTACCAGATTGATCTTGGCGGGAGCTTTTACACAAACACTCATAATAATCCTCTGTCTTGTAAGAAGCCGCGTATACGGCGCATCGCTTCGGTGATGTGGTCAATGGAATAGCAGTACGAAATGCGCACAAAGCCTTCACCGCATTCGCCGAACGCGGTTCCCGGTACGACTGCCACGTGTTTTTCCATGAGCAGTTGCGTGCAGAACTCTTCTGAGGTCATG
The DNA here is from genome assembly GCA_017440005.1 of Clostridia bacterium. Taxonomy (GTDB): domain Bacteria; phylum Bacillota; class Clostridia; order Oscillospirales; family Acutalibacteraceae; genus RGIG3009. The sequence goes on along the minus strand of JAFSIB010000014.1, from coordinate 6,074 downwards.
CCGGTTTTCTGAATGGACGGGAACACGTAAAACGCGCCTTCGGGATCAAAACACCGCAGGCCCATCTTGTTGAGTTCGCCTACGATATACCGCCGTCTGGCATCGTAATCCGCGCGCATGGCGACAACGTCTTCGTCGCCGTTTTCCATGGCCTCGATTGCTGCATACTGCGACACGGTGGGGGCACACATCAACGCATATTGGTGCACTTTGAGCATTTGCTTCATGACGGGGGCGGGGGCGCACACGTATCCCAGACGCCAGCCGGTCATGGCAAACGACTTGGAAAAACCGCTGACGTATACAGTGCGTTTCTGCATATCCGGTAACGCGGCAATGCTGACGTGTTCTTTGTCACCGTACGTCAGATCGCTGTAAATTTCGTCGGACAGTACCAAAATGTCCGTGCCGCGCAGCACGTCTGCAATGGCTTCCAGATGCTCACGGCGCATGACAGCACCGGTGGGGTTGCTCGGAAACGGTAACACCAGCAGTTTGGTTTTGGGGGTGATCGCCGCTTTGAGCGCTTCTGCCGTCAAACGGAAACCGTCTTCCGCACGGGTGACGATCGGCACGGGTACGCCGCCCGCCATGGTGGTGAGCGGTTTGTAGCACACGAAGCTCGGTTCGGGGATCAACACTTCGTCGCCTGCCGCGATCAACGTGCGCAGGCACAGATCGATGCCCTCACTGCCGCCGACCGTGACCAGCACTTCCGCAGAGGGATCATACGTGATGCCGGTGTGGCGCTCGATATACCCGGCGATCGCTTCACGCAGGCGCGGCATACCGGCATTGGACGTGTACCACGTTTTGCCTTTTTCCAGCGATGCAATACCTTTTTCACGAATATGGAACGGCGTGGAAAAGTCCGGTTCTCCGATGGACAGAGAAATGACGTCTTCCATGTCGTTGGCAATATCAAAGAACCGACGGATACCCGACGGGGGTAACCCCGTGATCGTCGGATTTAATAACGACTCGTAATTCATAGGATCAGATATATCCTCTCTCATCTTGATTTTCGCCCAGGAACATGACGTTGCTCTCTTTATACCGACGGAGTACAAAGTGGGTGGCGGTGGAAATGACCGATTCCAGCGGTGCTAACCGTTTTGCCACAAACGCGGCGATCTCCTGGAAACTGCGGCCCGTTACCCGTACCGACAGGTCGTATCCGCCGGACATCAAATACACACTTTCCACCTCTTCAAACGCCATGATCTGTTCGGCAATGCCTTCAAAACCGACGTCACGGCGCGGGGTGACTTTGAGTTCGATGATGGCGGTCACACAGTTGCGGTCGGTCTTATCCCAGTCCACCACCGCTTTGTAGGCGCGGATCGCGCCGGTTTTTTCAAGTTTCGCGATCTGTGCGCGCACCTCATCCTCCGATATGTTCAGCATGGTTGCCAGTTGTTCGTCCGTTAAACGGGCGTTGGAATCCAACAATTTGAGCAATTTATCCATGGTTATTTCCTCCAAAACACATAGTTTTTCTCATTGTACCATATTTTTGACGATATGCAAATAAAATGTTTGCTTTTGTTAGGAAAAAGGTGTATGATGGGAGCGCAAAGGAACGCTCATGACAGAGGGGGATGTTGTATGAACTGGAAAGCTGTCAGACGGTGGACGGTCGATATTGTGTATATCGCACTTGGCGCTGCCATTTATGCGCTGGGGTATACCATTTTTATCCGTTACAATTCTCTGACGCCCGGTGGGATCAACGGTATTGCCACTCAGATCAGTGCACTCACCGATCTGCCGCCCGGTATGTTGTCACTGTGTATCAGTATCCCGCTTTTGATTGTCGGCTTTTGGCAATTGGGCGCGCATTTCTTTGTGACGACCACCATTTCCACCGTACTGTCCTCTGTCTTTATGGACTTGTTCGGCGAACTGCTCAGCGGGTACGCGTATGAGGGTGAGATGCTGATCGTGGCTCTGTTCGGCGGGGCGCTTTCGGGTATCGGTATTGCCATGCCCATCCTGCGCGGTGCTTCGGCAGGCGGTAACGATATTGTTGCCCAGATCGTCAATCGGCATTGGCCGAATATCCCTATTGGGAAATTCCTCTTTGGATTCAACATGGTGGTGTTCGTGTCGGCGGCGTTTGTATACCGCAACATTGAAAGTACGCTGTGTTCGGCGGTGGTATCGTTTGTGTCTTCGTACGTGGTGGACGCCGTGTTGTTGGGTGTTGACAGCGGAAAATCCCTCATGATCGTCACCTCAAAGCCGTACGAACTGGCAAAACTCATTCATGATGCCACCAATCGCGGTGCCACCGTGATCCCGGCGTACGGTACTCATCATCAAGAAGAACGTTCCATTTTGATGTGTGTGGCGCGGCGGCGCGACATTGCTAAGATCCGCCGCATTTTACATACAGAAGATCCTGCCGCTTTTGTGATCGTTCAGGATGCGGGCGAGATCTTCGGTAAAAACTTCAAAGCCATTTAAACAAAGGAGAACAAAACTTATGCGTGCAGTTATTACGGTTATCGGAAAAGATATGGTGGGTATTCTCGCCAAAGTATCCGCCATTTGTGCGGAACATGAAGTGAACGTCCTGGAGGTTACGCAATCCATCCTGCAGGATATGTTTGCCATGATCATGATGGTGGACATTGAAAAAAGCAACGTGCCGTTCGGTCAATTTGCGGACGAGTTGACGGCATTGGGTGAAACGCTGGGGCTGTCCATCCACACCATGCATGAAGATATCTTCAATTCCATGCACCAGATCTGACAGTAAGGAGTGTCTTCATGTTAAACGCCCGTGATATTTTAGAAACCATTACCATGATTCAGGAAGAGAATCTGGATATCCGTACCATCACGATGGGGATCTCTCTTCTGGATTGTTGTGACAGCGATATTGATACGGTTTGCCGCCGCATTTACGAGAAGATCACCACCCGTGCCGCCCATTTGGTTGAGGTGGGGGAACAGATCGAAAAAGAATACGGTATTCCGATCATCAACAAACGCATTTCGGTGACGCCGATCGCGATCATACTTGCCGCGTGTGAGAAAAAAGAACCGCTCAAGATCGCCAAAACGTTGGAAAAAGCCGCACTTACCTGCGGAGTGAACTTTATCGGCGGATATTCCGCGTTGGTGCAAAAGGGCTTTGCCGCAGGGGACCGCGAACTGATTGAAAGCATTCCCGAAGCGCTTGCCTGTACCGATCACGTGTGTGCTTCGGTCAATATCGGTTCCACCAAATCCGGCATCAACATGGATGCCGTTGCCGAAATGGGACGTATCGTGCGGCGCAGTGCGGAACTGACCGCCGACCGCGATTGTATCGGTCCCGCCAAACTGGTGGTGTTCTGCAACGCGCCGGAGGATAATCCGTTTATGGCGGGTGCATTCCACGGTGTGGGTGAACCCGATTGCGTGATCAACGTGGGCGTGTCCGGCCCCGGTGTGGTTCGCGCCGCTCTTGCAAAAGCGGGCGACTGCGATCTGACCGCCGTTGCGGATCTGATCAAACGCACCGCGTTCAAGATCACCCGCATGGGCCAACTGGTTGCCAAAGAAGCCTCCCGACGCTTGGGTGTGCCGTTTGGCATTGTGGACTTGTCGTTGGCACCCACACCCGCTGTGGGCGATTCCGTTGCGTACATTTTGGAAGAAATGGGACTGGAGTGCTGCGGCGCTCACGGTACCACCGCCGCTTTGGCGCTGTTGAATGACGCCGTTAAGAAAGGCGGTGTCATGGCATCGTCACACGTGGGCGGTTTATCGGGCGCGTTCATTCCCGTCACGGAAGATGCGGGCATGATCCATGCCGCGCGTACGGGTTGCCTGCGCATTGAAAAACTGGAAGCCATGACCGCCGTTTGCTCGGTCGGTTTGGATATGATCAACATTCCGGGCGATACGCCTGCGGAGATCATTTCCGCCATCATTGCGGATGAAGCGGCGATCGGTATGATCAACAACAAAGCCACCGCTGTGCGCGTGATTCCTGCAATCGGGAAACAAGTCGGTGAGGAGCTGTCGTTTGGCGGTTTATTGGGAAGCGGTCCGGTGATGCCGGTCAACACCGCGTCGCCTGCGCGCTTGATTCACCGCGGCGGCCGTATCCCGGCTCCGTTGCAAGCACTGCGAAATTGATTGATTTCGATTTGTCTTTACGACGCATTTATGTAAGGGGTGCCAATACGGCACCCCTTATTTTTACCCTCTGCGCCGCCTTGATGGCAAAATCCCATTACTTAATATCCTTTTTCATTTTTCTCTTGCCGAACAGATGTTTTTCTTGTATACTGTAACTAACACCCGGGGAAAGAGGAGTTTATGATGTTTTCCAAAATTTACAGTTTGGGTCTGCACGGGATCGACGGATACGTGGTCGAGGTGGAGGCGGATATTTCGCAGGGCTTGCCCGGCTTTGACGTGGTGGGCATGCCCGGTATGGCGGTAAAAGAATCCCGCGACCGTGTGCGCGCCGCCATGAAAAACTGCGGATTTTCCTTTCCGGTCAGTCATATTACGGTGAATCTGGCACCTGCGGATGTTAAGAAAGAGGGCGCGGTGTATGATCTGCCGCTTTTGCTTTCCTTACTTCGTGCAGGCGGTCAATTGTCCTTATCGTTAGACGGCATGGCATTTATCGGAGAACTGTCGCTGACAGGGGATATCCGTCCCGTACACGGTGTGTTACCGATGGTGCTTGCTGCCCGCAAAGCGGGGCTGCATACTGTGTTTATCCCGCAGGCTAACGCCGCCGAAGGTGCGGTTGTGGATGGGATCACCGTCTATGCCGCGGAACATATCAAGCCGCTCTTGGCACATCTGGCGGGGGAGAAACCGCTGGTGCCGCTTGAAAAAACCGCTTTTCGCCCGCACGCGGATGAATCCACGCCCGATTTTTCCGAAGTGATGGGGCAGGTCGTACCGCGCCGTGCGATGGAGATCGCGGCGGCGGGTAATCATAACGTGCTGATGATCGGGCCGCCCGGCTCGGGCAAAAGCATGCTTGCCAAACGGTTGCCGTCCATTTTACCCGATATGACGCGTGAGGAAGCGCTGGAAGCCACCTCGGTCCACTCCATCGTGGGAGAACTGCCTGCTGACGTGGGGTTACTGTCCTCCCGTCCGTTCCGCGCACCGCATCACACGGTGTCGCCTGTCGGACTGACCGGCGGCGGTGTGGTGCCGCGTCCCGGTGAAGTGTCGCTTTCCCATAACGGGGTTCTGTTTTTGGATGAGTTGCCGGAGTTTACCCGTCAGGCAATGGAGGGACTCCGTCAACCGTTGGAAGATCAAACCGTCACCATTTCGCGTGCCAGCGGTTCGCTCACGTATCCGTGTTCGTTCATGTTGGTTGCCGCCATGAACCCGTGCCCGTGCGGATATTACGGTCATCCCACACGTGAATGCACGTGTTCTCCGCAGAATGTGAAACGGTACTTGTCCCGCATTTCGGGCCCGCTGTTGGATCGGTTTGATCTGCACGTGGAGGTGCCGCCGGTCGGGTATACCGATCTGAACGCAAAAACCAAAGCGGAAGATTCCGCATCCATCCGTGCCCGTGTGAACACGGCACGTCAGGTGCAGGCAGAACGGTATGCCGGAACCCGTGTGCGCACCAATTCACAGTTGACCCCCGCATTGTTGCGCCGCCACTGTGCGTTGTCCGATGATGCACAGGTACTGATGCAAAGTGCATTTGATCGGTTGGGGTTATCCGCCCGCGCGTATGACCGATTGCTGAAAGTGGCACGCACCATTGCCGATTTGGATGGCAGTGAGGTGTTGCGTATCGATCATTTATCCGAGGCGATTCAGTACCGCAGTCTGGATCGCAAGTATTGGCGGTCACGGTAAACAAAAAACGACCTCCCTCAAAAAGGGAGGTCGTTTTTTGTTATGGGGAATCACGTCGCAATGAAAAAGGCCCCCTTTTTACAAAAGGGGGCTGGCAAAAATCTTTGATTTTTGACTGGGGGATTGTTTGGAAAAAGGATTTGCTCGGAGAATAATGGTTTTACACCGACAATCCCTCCGTCTTTTTGCTTCGCAAAAATCCACCTCCCTTTACACAAGGGAGG
>JAFSIB010000120.1 GCA_017440005.1 Clostridia bacterium | reverse complement strand
GAGCAGACGGCTTATTTTTTAACTTGTAAGGAAAAATGTGGCGGAGAGGAAGGGATTCGAACCCTTGGCTCTTTCGAGTCACCGGTTTTCAAGACCGGCTCCTTAAACCGCTCGGACACCTCTCCGTTTCTGAGAACGAAAATTATCATACCATCTTTTACTGCCTTTGTCAACAGAAAAGTGGGGGGTATTTCTCAAAAAATCAGAGATGTGCCAAAAGTTCCAACGGATGATGAATGAGAATATCCGCACCGGCGTTGCGCAGTTCCTCTTCCCCGCGGAAGCCCCATGTGACACCTACCGCTGTCATACCAGCATTGTGTCCTGTGTGAATATCCACATCCGAGTCACCAACAAACAGTGTGGTTTCACACTCGGCTTGCAGGTCGTTTAATGCCAGTTGTACCACTTGTGTATCCGGCTTGTGTTTGCGTCCTTTCACTCCGCCGCCGTAAACACAGCCAAACGGATAATCACCAAACAACAACTGCGCCAGTTTGCGCGCCTGCACTTCCGGTTTGTTGGTCACGATACCTAGTTTATACCCCCGTTTGACCAATTCATCCAGCAAAGCATAAATACCGTCATACGGTGCGGTTTTGCAGCAAAGGTTTTGATCGTAGATCTCTAAAAACCGTTCAAAAACGCGCTGAACGTCTTCGGAGGCAGCAGTCCCTACTGCCCGTTCCACCAGTTTAAATCCGCCGTTACCGACAAAGCGAAAATACTCATCCAATGAATGAACCGGTGCACCGTCATCGCGCCCCCTGCCGCATTCGCGCAGAGCCTGCTCCGTGGCATCGGCAAGATCGGCGATCGTATCAATGAGCGTGCCATCCAAATCAAACAAAATTGTATTCCAACGCGACATGATTTACCTCTTTTTGCGATAATAGCGAATACGTCGCACCACGTACAGTGAGAAACAAACCACCGCCGCAATGCCAACCAAAACGGTGAACACCGACCACGCAGGATCCGCCAATTTGAGTTTCATCCACAGTGTATCCATGTGCGCGCCGACCGTTTCCGGCAGCGTGATGTACATCTCCGCTTTTTGAAGCACCGATTCGGGCGGGTAGAAATTCTCGTTCTCACCGATTTCGGGGTCCAATTGCGCACGCGCTTCTTCCTGCGGGGTGGAATACCCGATATATTCCGCGTTCAAAAGCGCGATATCCGTACGGCACAAGAAGTTGATATACTCTTCCGCTTCGCGCTTGTGAGGCGAATCCACCGGCACACACAACGCATCCACAAACAGGTTGGTGCCCGTTGTGGGGACAAAGAAATCAATTGCGGGATTTCCCTCTTCTTCGTCCATCATCACGATACCGTCACCGGCGTAATACGGTGCGATCCACGCCTCTTCGTTGATCATTTTGTCATACACTTGGTCCATCACGTACTGGTGCAGTACGGGCTTTTGCGCACGCAACGCATCGTACGCCGTGTTCCACTCGTTCAGATCCAACGTATTCAATGAAAAGCCGCATTTTAACAGTGCAATACCGAACGCATCACGCGGGTTATCAAACGTGAAGATACGTCCGCTGTATTTTTCACTCCACAACAGATCCCAACCCAGTTGCAGGTCGGCTTCATCCACATATTTGGTGTTGTAAAAAATACCGACCGTACCCCAGGTATACGGCACGGAATACTCATTTTGCGGATCGTACGACGGGTTAAGAAGCGACGGATTAATCTGACTCATATTCGGGATATTGGTAAAATCCAATTTTGCCAATTTGCCCTCATTGATGAGTTTACCGATCATGTAATCCGATGGTACAATGACATCGTAAATCGCCGCACCCGAATCCAACACCGCATACATGCTTTCGTTATCGGTAAAGTTTTTGTAATTGACTTTGATACCGGTTTCTTCGGTAAACAGATCGTTTACGGTAGGGTCGATATACTCGCCCCAGTTATACACGTTCAACGTAACTGAGGAATCGGGTTCGGCAGCGCTGATGGGCAGTGCTGACCCCATCAGGAGTAAGCACGCCAATGCAATCGTCAAGAAACGTTTCACGGCTTCTTCCCTCCTTTTCGCGAGGGTTCAGACCGCATCTGCAGCACGTTAATGAGCACTAACAGAACGAGCACCGCGCCGAACATCAACGTGGACAACGCGTTGATCTCGGGAGTAACGCGGCGTTTGACCATCGCATAAATGGTCACCGATAGATTCTGTGCCGTGGCACCGGACGTAAACAGACTGATCACGAAATCATCCAGCGACATGGTGAACGCCATCAAGGCGCCCGTGATGATACCGGGTAAGATCTCCGGCACCATGACTTTTAAGAAAGCCGAAACGGGCGGACAACCGAGGTCCACCGCCGCTTCGTACAAATGCGGATTGGCTTGCCGAAGTTTCGGCATCACCTGCAAGATCACATACGGAATACAGAACGTGATGTGCGATAACAACAACGTCATGTAACCGGGTTGCAACAATCCGGTGGTGCGATAAATGAACACAAACAACAACATGAGCGCAATACCCGTGACGATCTCGGGGTTGACCATCGGGAAATTGTTGATGGCAAGCAACACCTTGCGCATACGGTGATTCACACTGCGAATACCGATTGCCGCCAGTGTTCCGATCACCGTGGATACAACGGTGGCAATGATCGCAATGGATAACGTCACACCAAGTGCCGACAAGATCTCCTCGTCACGGAACAGTTCTTCGTACCAACGGAACGAGAACCCGCTCCATACAACACGGCTTTTGGAATCGTTGAACGAGAACACAATGAGCACCAGAATGGGCGCATACAAAAACGCAAAGATCAAAGCGTTATAAATGCGGGAGAGAGTTTTCATGCGAGTTCATCCTCCTCTCCCTTATCCACCATACCGGTAACCGCCATGCAGATGAGGATCATCACCATAAGCACAAGCGACAACGTGGCGCCGACATGATAGTTCGCACCTTGACCGATAAACATGGTTTCAATGGCATCGCCGATCATCAACGTTTTACTGCCTCCCAATAACTTGGTGATGACAAACGTACTGACCGCCGGCACAAACACCATGGTAATGCCGCTGAGCATACCCGGAACAGATAACGGCAGAATAACTTTGCGGAATACCTGGAACACATTGGAACCCAGATCCTGCGCCGCCTCGATCACACTGTTATCGATCTTTGCCATTACGGAATATAAGGGCAACACCATAAACGGCAGGAAATTATATACCATGCCGAGCACGACCGCGCCGCTGGTATTGATAAGTTCCACCGAGTGACCGGCTTCCAACAACCCAACCGCACGGAGCAGTTGATTGATAAAACCATTGTTTTCCAGAATGGACATCCACGCATACGTGCGCAACAAGAAGTTCATCCACATGGGTAACATGATGATCATGACCATGGTCTGTTGCATACGTCCCTGCGTACGCGAAATGGTGTACGCGAGCGGAAACGCCAAAACGAGGCAGATTACCGTTGCGATCGCCCCTAATGCAATGGAAATACCAAAGGTTCCGGCATATTCAATAATGGATGATAAATTAGACAGCGTGAAATTACCCGCATCGTCGGTAAACGCGAACCAAATAACGATACCGAGCGGGATCACCGTAAACAACGCCATCCACACCGCGAACGGTGCGGCAGCCCCCCTCGATTTGATCATGCCTCTGCCTCCGCGGCATCCTCGGTCAGATCGATCTCGGGATTTGCCATTTCGTCAAATTCTTCGGAATACGAACTGTAGTCGCCAAATTCGCCGGAGTATTCCGATTTTTTCATAATATGAATATCCTCGGGGTTCAACACAATGCCGATCACCGAATCCACGGGATAATAATCGGTGGTCTGAATCATCCATTTAAAGCCTTTGAAATCCACAATGGTTTCAAAGTGAACGCCCTTGAACGTCACAGCGGTGACCGTACCGGTCAGATCGCCCTTATCCGCAGGGACAATATCAATATCTTCGGGGCGGATCACCACGTCCACCGGTTCTTTTTTCTCAAAACCGGCATCCAGGCAACGGAATTTCCGGCCGAAGAATTCCACCAGATAATCCTCGTGCATGATGCCGTCCAAAATATTACTCTCACCAATGAAATCCGCCACGAATGAGTTCTCAGGTTCGTTGTAAATATCCTGCGGTGTACCGATCTGCTGGATCTTACCGTTATCCATCACCACCACGGTATCCGACATGGACAAGGCTTCTTCCTGATCATGCGTTACGTAGATAAACGTAATACCTAGGCTTTTTTGAATATTCTTCAGTTCCACCTGCATATCTTTACGCAATTTCAAGTCCAACGCCGCCAGCGGTTCGTCCAACAACAATACACGCGGATTGTTGGCAAGAGCACGCGCGATCGCCACACGTTGCTGCTGACCGCCCGACAACGTATCGATACTGCGCTTATTGAACCCAACCAGATTGACCAGTTTGAGCATGTGATCCACCGTTTCGCGGATCTCTTCCTTGCTCTTGCGTTGAACGCGCATGCCAAACGCCACGTTATCCTCCACATTCAGATGCGGAAACAACGCATACCGTTGGAAAATGGTATTGACCTGACGTTTGTGTGCCGGCAAATCTTTCATATCTTTGCCGTCAAAAAAGACATTGCCGCTATCCGGGAAAACGAAGCCGCCGATAATGCGCAAGGTCGTTGTCTTGCCGCAACCCGAAGGGCCCAGCAAGGTCACGAACTCTCCGTCCGAGATGTTGAGGTTTAACCCGTCCAACACCTTTTCCCCGTCAAAAGAAACGGTAATGTCTCTCAGTGAAATAATGGTTTTAGTTTGCATAACAGCATCCCCCTTTGCGGTGTATATACAGCGCGCGGCTGTATACAAAAGTTTCCCATGAACCCCATGGAAGGAAACCGCGAAACTTT
>JAFSIB010000119.1 GCA_017440005.1 Clostridia bacterium | reverse complement strand
CTCAATATCGTAGGACTGTTTAATGTTTGATGCCGTTTGCGAAATTTTAATAATCATCAACTCACCGCCTTTGATTTATTATATCATATTTCATTTCAAAAGTAAATTCGTGCAGTATAAATCTCCTTGTTTTACAGATAATAGTATCACGATTACAAAAACAAGGAGATTGATTTATATATGAAAGCAACAGGTATTGTGAGAAGAATAGACGATTTGGGCAGGGTTGTCATTCCTAAAGAAATTCGTCGCACGATGCGGATTCGTGAGGGAGATCCGTTGGAGATCTTTACGGGGCCGAATGAGGAAGTTGTGTTTAAAAAATATTCGCCGATCGGGGAGATCTCGGAATTTGCGACACAATATGCCGACGTATTATCGCGCGCGAGCGGGTTGCCGGTGGTGATCGGCGATCGGGATCACGTGATCGCGATCGCGGGGGAATCCAAGAAGGAGTATTTGGAGCGGCGGTTATCGCCGCAGTTGGAAAAGGTGATGGAAGAGCGGCAGCTGGTGACGGCGCGCACGCTTGGCGGAAAAGGCGTGCCGATCGTGGAGGGGCGCGACCGCATGGCGGCGATCGCTGCGCCGATCATTTCGGCGGGGGACGTGACCGGTTGTGTGTGCATGTTGCAAAACGACAGCGGGACGTTGCCGGGGGATACCGATGTGAAGTTGGCACAGGTTGCCGCCGCGTTTTTGGGGAAACAGATGGAAGAATAGCGACGCTTCGCGACGCAGTGAAATCACGGCAAAGCCGCGGTGAAATCACGCTGTCGCGTGGTGAAATGCCGCTGATGGCGGCATGAAATATTCGCTATTGGCGAATGTTAAGGTGTCGCCGGTGGCGACGGATCAGACGGAACCCTCGTATCACCACGTTGGATGATACGAGGGTTTTTGTTGAGATTGGCAGGGAACGGGTCGATCCGTTCCGATATTTAAATCCAAGCTTTCCCTACAACGCAGGATCTAATTTTTGCCGTAAAGGCGAGGTAGAGGGTGAGGATGCGGGTGTGTATGGCTCCCCTGCCACACGAATGCGGTAGGGACAAATCGACGCACATACGCATAGGATGGGGGGAGGAGAGTGATGACTATGGCAACGAAAATATACATAGATCAAGGGCATAACCCGCAAAATCCCAACGCGGGGGCGGAGGGTAACGGATACCGTGAGCAGGATCTGGTGTACACCATCGGGCAGGAGTTGGCGGGGATCTTACGCGCGGAGGGGTATGAGGTGCGGCTATCGCGCCCGACGCCCGATACGCAACTGGGGACCTCCAACGCGACGGCGCTTGCCGCGCGCGTGAACGATGCAAACGCGTGGGGTGCGGATTATTTTATCAGTTTGCACGCCAATGCGTCGTCGCTTGCCGGGGCAAGCGGATCGGAAGCATACGTGTATAACCTGAATTCGGCGGCGGGAGAACTGGCGGAGGATATTCTGGAGGAACTGGAAGAGGCAACGGGACTTCCCAATCGCGGTGTGCGGCAACGTACCAATCTGTACGTACTGCGGCGTACGCGGATGCCGGCGGTGTTGGTGGAGTTGGGATTTATCACCAACGCGGGGGATGCGGCGTTGATGGCGAACCGTCCGCAGTTGTTTGCGTTGGGGGTCGCGAACGGGATCACGTCATATTTGAGTTGACCTCTCTCGCCCGATATGGTACACTAACAGACAAGAGAACGTGCGAAAGAGAAGGATGACGAATATGGTACGTGTACGGAAATTGAGCCGCGTGATGGAATGGGCTGCCTGGGGATTGATGGCGGTCGATCTGGGGTTAATGATCGCGTTGCCGTGGATCACGGAATGGTTGACCAGTCAACCGCGCGGCGGGGATCTGTACGATCAATATCTGGCATTCTTATACGTGACGGGATGTTTTGCGGAACTGATCTTATGGCAATGCCGCGGGATCCTGCACAACGTCAACCGTCATGAGCCGTTTTGCACCGATACGGTACATCGGTTGCGCAAGGTGGGTGTGATCGCTTTGGTGTTGGCGGTTGCGTGGCTTGTAATGGTGATTGTGTTTTCGGTGTTCAAATTCCTGATGGCGTTTTTGGCGCTTCTGTTTGCGTTTATCGGATTGATCTTGTTTGTGTTTGCCCAGTTGTTTGCGCAGGCAACCGCATACAAGGAAGAAAACGATATGACGATCTAACGCCGACGGAAGGAGAACAAAAACATGGCGATTTTAATCAATCTGGACGTGATGATGGCACGGCGGAAAATGGGACTGACCGAGTTGTCGGATAAAGTCGGCGTGACGCTTGCCAATTTATCGGTTTTGAAGAATAACAAAGCGAAAGCGGTGCGGTTTTCCACACTGGATGCGATCTGCAAGGCGCTTGATTGCCAACCGGGCGATATTCTGGAATGTGTATCGGACGAGGATGAGCGGATATAAAGCATTGGCGAGTATTTTAACAAAGGATGAGCGGAAATTGCCCTTTTTAAAACAAGGTTTGAACGAGTCGTGTCACCTGAAGATCGGAGCGGTTGAGATTGCCGGTCATGCCGCATTGGCGCCGATGGCAGGGGTGGCTGATCCCGCGTTTCGGCGGATCTGCCGCGAGTACGGTGCCGCGTTTACGGTTTCGGAAATGGTGAGCGCCAAGGCGCTGACGTTCGGGGATCGCAAAAGTCAGGAACTGATGGTACTGAATGAACGGGAACGCCCTGCGGCGATCCAGTTGTTCGGTGACGATCCCGATACGCTTGCCAAAGCGGCACGCATGGCGATGGGGCAGCACCCCGATTGGTTGGACATTAACATGGGATGTCCCGCGCCCAAGATCGCGGGGAACCATTGCGGCAGTGCGCTGATGCGGGAGCCGGAGTTGTGCCGGCGGATCGTGAAAGCGGTGGTGCAGGCGGTGGACGTACCGGTGACGGTGAAGATCCGCAAAGGGTATGCCAAGGACGAAGTGAATGCGGTGGAGGTTGCCAAAGCCTGCGAGGACGGCGGCGCGTTCGCCATTACGGTACACGGGCGGACACGGGATCAGATGTATGCGCCGCCGGTGGATTGGGATATTATCCGTGACGTAAAACAGGCGGTATCGATTCCCGTGATCGGCAACGGTGACGTGAATTCCGCCGAATCGGCGGCGCGGTTATACGAACATACGGGATGCGATCTGGTGATGGTGGGCCGCGGTGCGCTCGGTGCGCCGTGGGTATTTGCACAGATTGAGGCGTATCTCAATCACGGTGTCTTATTACCTGCTCCGCCGATCGCCAAACGCATGGAGGTGTTGTGCCGACAGGTGGAACTGGCGGCATCGCTCAAAGGTGAGCGTGTGGCGTTATTGGAAGCGCGCAAACATGCTTCGTGGTATATGCGGGAGGTGCGCGGCGCCGCGATGTTCCGCGGCGAAGCGGGCACGATCTCGAGCCTTGCGGATCTGCGGCAACTGTGTTGGCGTGTGATCCGACGGCAGGAAGAAGAGTAAGGTATAAAGGTTTACGGTTTGCAAGAAAAAAGCGATCTGCAGTTGCAGATCGCTTTTTTTATCAGTTATTCTCGGGCGGGGGCGGTGCGTTATCGTTTGTGAGTTCCGAAAGGGTTTCGGGTAAGGGGGGCAGGTCTTTCGGTTCCGCATTTTCAACGGAAAAGCCTTGCTGGATCGGTTGTGCGTTCTCATAATCCAGCACCTCTTTCATGGGTGCGGGTTTGCGGGGGCGGGTGACGATGAGCAACACGATCAAGGCAATCAAACTGACGGCACTCACGCCCAGTCCGACGGTGAGACCGCGCGGCCAATACGTGAAAGTGACGGTGTGGGTTCCTGCGGTAACGTCCAAGGCGAGCAGACCGTCGCTGATGCCGAACGTTTCCACCGCCGTGCCGTCCACCGCGACGTGCCAGCCGGCATCATACGGGATGGAAGTCATGAGCACGCCGTCACGCGAGGCGGTGACGGTGCCGCTGATGCGGCTGCTGCCAAAGTCTTCCACAGTGAGTTGGTTGGCGGCGAGTTGTGCCATACCGGTTTGGTAAATATCCTCCGCAAATTCAGCAACGTAGAAGTTGCCGCTGCATTCGGTGTCCGAACCCACGGTCAGGGTGACGGTGGAACCGACTTCCAGCACACCCGCGTTGATGATATACGGTTCGTGCGGGGTGATGCTCCATTCCTTGCCGTTGGCGTTTACCGTGAGCGAATCGGCGGCACCGCAATCTACGTACAGATAAATAGGGGCGGTTTTCTCAATGGTTGCCGAGAAGAACGCCGTGCTTTGGCTGCCGGATGCGTGTACGCGGAAACCCGATGCCGAGCCCGTGACGGAACCGGTGGTCAAGTTATCCGCCTGAATGCTGTACGTGGAGAACAGCGAGCCGTAGTTGTCCGTCAATGCGGAGAACAGACTGTTCTGAGAATGGAACGGGTCATAGCGCGTATAAGTGTACTCGCGGGATGCCGCGTCTACCACGTAACCGAGGCCGAGCGCCGACGGGTTTTCATACACGGTATACGTGGTGTCCCCGACCGTGACCTCGTCACGGTATTGCAGGTACGCGGGGACGGTTTCGTTTTCACCGAGGGCGATATACCGAATGCCGAGCAACGAATCGGTGAACGGCAGGTAAGATTTGTACAGATGGCTGTTGACGCCGTTGATGGCATACCCCAAACCGCCGAGCAGGCGGGTGGTGGTATAATAGTTACTGCTGGAGAACGTGGTGAGTCCGCGGTAATGGAACAACGCGGTGTCCACGCAGGTGCGGCGCGGCAGGAATTCCAGACGGTAGAAGTCTTTGCCGTTTTGCGCGTCTCCCAACGTTTGCATGGATCGTACGGTATCGCGCACCGCTTCGGTGACTTCATTATCCACGTAATCTTTGTGGCGGGTGAAGTATTCGTTGGAATTGAGTTTGACAAACGAGTTGCCGCCGCCGAGCGCCATTTCGGCGGTGACCGCCAACAGCAACACGGCGTACGCGACCGCACGGCGCATTTTCCGTTTGGTGGCGAATGCCAAGATGGTGGTATAAACCGCGAAGACGATCAGATTGATGTAAATGGTGGAGAAACCGTATGCGTCTTCGCCGAAATGTTCTTCCAACATCAGATACGCGACCGCGCCCGCAAAGACCAGAAATACGTGGCGGGTCTCCACGCGATGCAGGTGTACCAACGCGTCTGCCGCCATGAGCAGGATCACAAAACTGTACAGGAACGAGAAGCGGTAAGGCAGGTCGTTCGGAGAATGGAACCCGTGCCAGGCTAGGTCGGTCCAGTTGATCAGAAACGTGACGAACAGAACGAGCCACAATGCCATGAACGCACCGCGGCGGCGCGGGGTGATGCCTTTGTTGAGTGCAAAAAGCGGCACGCAAAAGGCGGTGAGAACGCCGCAATACAGGTTGGGGAGATTGCCCGAACGCACGGTGGGCGAGGTGTCCACCAAATGTCTGCCGAGCAGGGAGAACATATCGATGGTATTGGTGATGTCCGGCATGGTGCTTTCCGCCGCCGAAGTGCCTTGAAGGGCGATGTACACGGGGACAAGCAAGAATGCCGTGAGGCCTGCCGCCAGGATGGAGAAACCGCCGAACCGCACAAACGACGTGCCGAGTTGCTTACCGGTGCGGGGCGAGCGCAGGCAATACGTGATATAATACAAAATGAGGAAGATACACAGCATGAACGCGATGTAGTAATTGGCGAACAGTGCGTAAGCAAGGGATAACACGTAAGTGAGGAATTTGCCGGTGTGCATCAGACGTTCAAAGCCGTACACGACGAGCGGTAAGATCATGACAACGTCCAACCACATGATGTTCCAGGAATAGGCGATGAGGTACATCATCATGGAATACATGACCGATACAATGGGGATGTGCAAGCCGCGTTTGCCGAGCAGTTGCTGGATGCACAGAGCAAATAAAGCGCCCGACAAGGCGTTTTTGAGCAGGGTGATGCACAAAATTCCCTGCGCCAGCAGGCGCTCGGGGAACAGAAGCAGGAACAGGTTGAATGGACTTGCCAGATAGTAACCGAACAACGACAGATAGTTGGCACCGAGCCCCACTTCAAACGTGTACAGCGGGTCGGCACCGTGCAGGATATCGTACCGCAGTTCCGCGAGAAGCGGTGCGTATTGGTGGTGCATGTCCACCATCATGGCGCTTTTTTCACCAAACGGCCACATACCGACAAAGGTGTACGCCACGCACATGACGAACAACGATAACAGTCCCGCCATGACGGGGTAATACCACACGGCGTGCGCGGGGGCTTTTTCTTTACTGCCCCGCAGATATTGGTGTGAAATGATGTACAGCAACATACCGAGCAAGCCAGCGATGCCGCCGCAGCAGGTGGCTTTTTGCGCCATGCCGACAGCGGTGGACGTATCGATGCCCGTGGGGTTGAAACTGCCGAATCCCCACAACAGCAAAAACACCAAGACCGCAAACAAGACGGACATGGCGGTTGCCGATGCGATGCGGGATGCTTTGGGGGAGAGCCGAGTGCTCATGAGTGATCCTCCTTGTTACGCATAAGTACTCATAGTATAACATACAAGAGGGAAACCCGCAACTCCCAATATCAGCAGGTGGAAATTTTTTGAATTTTTTTGTTTCCAATGCTTGACAAAACGGGAAAGGGGTGGTATCATACCCTATGGTTAGCAGAGGCTAATCGCTTTTTTAGCACGGCAGTTAGCCGTGACTAACGAACGGATCGGGTGAATCGGTATGACGTTGCGTGAAGCGCAAGAGGGAACAGAATACATCATTCAGCGCATTGAGACCGATGACGAAGAATTGGATGCATTTTTGTTTTCACTCGGTTGTTACAGCGGAGAACCCATCACGGTGATCTCCCATCTTAAGGGCGGTTGCGTGGTGTCCATCAAGGATGGCCGCTACAACATTGACAATCAGTTGGCGGAAGCAATCCTCGTTTAATGCGGTTCGCTCGCGGCTGGTTTTCTTTTTGGTTTTTAGTTAGCGGTTGCTAACTTTGAAACTTCAGGAGGTTGTGTTATGAGAATTGCGTTGGCGGGAAACCCGAACAGCGGAAAAACGACCATGTACAACGCGCTGACCGGACGGAATGAGAAGGTTGGTAACTGGGCAGGGGTCACAGTCGATAAGAAAGAACATACCATAAAAAAGACGTATTACAGCGGGAAAGATGAGCTCATCATCGTGGACCTGCCGGGTGCGTATTCCATGTCGCCGTTTACTTCGGAGGAGAGCATTACCAGCGCGTACGTGAAGAATGCAAATCCCGAAGTCATCATCAACATTGTGGACGCGACCAACCTGAGCCGCAGTTTGTTTTTCACAACACAGATTCTGGAACTGGGTATTCCGGTGGTGGTGGCGCTGAACAAAGCGGATATCAATGAGAAAAAGGAAACCACCATTAACGTCGAAGATCTGTCGGCGTTGCTGGGATGTCCGGTGGTGGATACGGTGTCCACTTCGGCAAAGGGTTTGAAAACCTTGATTGCCAAAGCGGTGGATGTGATCGGCAAAACGCAGGAAGCGCCTTACGTGCAGGAAGCGATCGATCTGACCGATAAGCAGGCGGTGGAAGCGGCAGACCGTAAACGGTTCTCGTTTGTCAACGGTATTGTCAAGCAGGTGGAAAGCCGCAAAGTGCTTACCAAAGACCGCAACTATCAGGATAAGATCGATGCGGTGCTCACCAACAAGTGGCTGGGTATTCCGATCTTTGCCGTGGTGATGTTCTTGGTGTTCCAGATCTCCCAGGCTTGGGTTGGTCCGTGGATCGCCGAAGGGTATGAATTCGCAAACGGTACGGTTATTCCCGGTTTGGTTACGTTGATCGATATATTCAAGGAATGGGTGGCCGGGCTGCTGGCAGGCGGCAACGATTTCTTGGTTGGATTGTTAACCGAGGGCGTGATCGGCGGTGTGAGCGCCGTTGTGGGTTTCCTGCCGCTGGTGATGGTGATGTATTTCATGATCGCGCTTTTGGAAGATTGCGGGTACATGGCACGCGTTTCGGTGGTGCTGGACCCCATTTTCAAAAAGGTGGGACTGTCGGGTAAGTCGGTGATCCCGTTCGTGATCGGTACGGGGTGTGCGATCCCCGGTGTCATGGCTTGTCGCACCATTCGCAACGAGCGCGAACGTCGCGCTACTGCCATGCTGGCACCGTTTATGCCGTGCGGCGCGAAAATTCCGGTGATTTCCTTATTCGCCGGCGCATTTTTTGACAATGCCGGTTGGGTGAGCACGGTGATGTATCTGACGGGTATTGTGGTGATCTTTCTGGGTGCGTTGCTGATTAACAAGATCACCGGCAATAAGGCGAAAAAGTCGTTCTTTATTATTGAGTTGCCCGAGTACAAAGTTCCGTCTTTTTGGAGAGCTTTCAAATCCATGTGTGATCGCGGTTGGTCGTATATTGTCAAAGCCGGTACCATTATTCTGCTTTGCAATGCCGTTGTGTACGTGATGCAGTCGTTTAACTGGCACTTGCAGTTGGTGGCGGAAGGTGCGGAAAGCACGTCTATTTTGGCGAGTGTGGCGTCACCCATTGCGTATTTGTTGATCCCGGTGGTAGGTGTGATAAGTTGGCAAATGGCGGCCGCCGCTGTGACCGGTTTTATCGCCAAGGAAAACGTGGTGGGTACGTTGGCGGTTTGCTTTGCGGCGACCAAGTTTATTGACGTGGAAAATCTGGAATTGCTGGAGGGTGCGGCTGCGGGTGCCGCCGGTGCGATGACCGGTTTGAATGCTTCCGGTGAAACGGTGTCGATCACGGCGGTTGCGGCTCTGGCCTACTTGATGTTCAACTTGTTTTCTCCGCCTTGCTTTGCGGCGATCGGCGCGATGAACAGTGAAATGAAGAGCGCCAAATGGTTGTGGGGCGGTATTGCGTTGCAACTGGCTGTCGGTTTTACGATCGGTTTTGCGGTGTATCAGATCGGTACGCTCATCACCACGGGCGCTGTCGGCGCGGCGTTTGTGCCGGGTCTGATCGCGGTACTCGCGATGGCGGCGATCATTGTGTATCTCTGCATCCGGTCGGATAAAAAACTCAAAGAGGAGTATGCGCTGAAAGCGGCACAAAAGAAAGAGACCGTCAGCGTGAAATAAGGCGTATGGAAAATATCATCATTATTGCGGTGCTTGCCGTGATCATCGGATTGGCCGTTTTGTACGTGTACAAGGCGAAGAAAAGCGGTAAAACGTGCATCGGATGTCCGGACTGCGGATCCTGCCAAAAGGGTTGTTCCTGCGGTTGCGGCGAAACAGACGAAGGATAACCTTGTCGGATACTCATACCTTACACAAAACGCGCCCCGTGTCGGTACGGGGCGCGTTTTGTATGTTCAAGTTTTCATGGTCGAGATGACAGGATTCGAACCTGCGGTTACCGTTTGCGGTGCCCGAAATTTGCCGTATTCTATAAAAAAACGACCGAGCAACACTCGGTCGTTTTTCCTTTACCACGTTGTAATATCGGGAATTTCCATAAGTTTTCCGCCTTGTGCAGCAGATTCTGCCGCCACAATACCGGGAAGCGACATTCGGATTCCCAGATCCACGTCCACGGTCGGCTCGGTATCCTCCACAATGCAGCGAATAAAATCGCTCATCATTTTTTGATCCGCACCGTCATGTCCGGTTTTCGGCTCGTTCGGGAAACGCGCCGTCACGGGAATTTCAATCTTTGCATCGATAGAGCCTGGCACATCCGACAAACGCGCGTAGGAATGGGCAGCTCTCACCACCGTGTTGCGGTCTGTTTCAATGGAGCCGCGCGTGCCTATCAACGTATAATTGTGATCATATCCTACAAACGCATCAAAGCAGATCAAAATTCGAATCACAGCGCCTTTGGCGGTTTTGAGTAGCGCCACCCCGTTTGTCACAGCCGGACGATAGGGGGTGTACTGAATATCAGGGCTCATGGCACTCACACTCACGCAATAATCATCCATAATGTACAGTAAAGGCCCCAAGCTGTGCGTCAAATAGCAAATTGCAGGAAAGTTCGTCCGCCAGTAATCATCTGGATAATCCTCTGCTTTGATCTCGCGATAATCTCGACTGTGGATATATTCCGCCTCTGCATACAACGGATCACCGAATTTTCCATCCTCGCGCATCTGTTTCCACATACGGATAAACGCCCAATAACAGCAGTTTTCACCTGCCATATATTTTTGGTTGGGATGTGCCTTGACAGCGGCACGCAAAATTTTTGCTTCTTCCAACGTATGAATTGTCGGGATTTCACTCAGCACGTGTTTGCCGGCCTCCAAAGCTTTCACCGCGAAGGATACGTGATCGGTTGCCGGTGTAGCGATCACAACCGCTTCCACGTCGGAACGCAAAAACTCATCATAATCCGCATAACACTGCAAATTTTCCACGCCACGGTCCTCAAAATGCTGCTTGCCGATTGCCAACCGTTCCGGATTTTTGTCACAGATTGCCGTCAACTGTACGTTATCCTGCTTGATCACTTCCGAGATCATCCAACGGCCGCGATCCAATCCAACGACGCCCAATTTCACCATATTTTGCTTCATCGTTCTGCCCCCTTTCTTACAGAATATCCGTTTTAAAAACAAAGTAAATGGAAATCTTCCTTTTTCGTATGAAAAAATCCCCTATCCCCTTGATTTTTGTGGCCGTTTGTGCAGTAATAGAAACAGGAAAGGGGTGTAAACAATGGGAGAAAGCATCTGCCGTTTTGTGCCTAGCAAACCGTACAAAGACGATTTGAAAACCATTCATTTTGTATACGAAACCGAGTTTCACACCTTAACGCAACCGTTTCTCCAACCGTTTTATCTAATACATCTGGTGGTCAGCGGCACAGCTCGCATGACACACGGCAATCAAACGTATGCGCTCAAACGCGGTGATTTGTTTTGGGCTTATCCCGGTTGTCCGTACACCATTGAAGGCGATACCGCATTCAAATACATGTACATCAGCTTTGTCGGCTCCTGCGTACCATCCCTGCTCCAAAGCCTGCAGATCCCAACCAATGCCCCCGTCTTGGAACACATGGGCCACCTGCTGGAATTCTGGAAAATTTCGCTGATGCACGTCCACAACACCAATGCAGCCATCCTGTCCGAAAGTGTGCTGTTGTACACGCTTGCCGCCGTGGCTGAGCACAGCTCCGATACCCCACCCAAAAGCGATACCGAAACGGTGTTTGAACTCATCATCGATTATGTCGATAACCACTATCGCGAACCCGATCTTTCATTAAAAAAGATGTCCGCCATCTTTGCGTACACGGAAAAATATTTGTCCTACCTATTCAAAAAGCACATGCAACTCAATTTCAGCACCTATGTCAGCACATTGCGCATTCAAGCCGCTTTAGAATGTATCGCGCGCGGTGAAACCTCAGTCGCACGCATCGCCTTGCAGTGTGGCTTTTCCGATCCGCTGTATTTTTCCAAAGTATTCAAAAAGAAAGTCGGTTCCACTCCCACCGCTTATGCCCGTCAACTCCATACGTAATCAAAGAGTTCTCTCGGATTTTCCATTCGGAAATATACGTCATATTTGTATGGAGTATAGGTTTCTTTATCAGATACAGTCAAGGCTGCATATCCTGGTGATTCAAAATCTTCAATACGCCAGCTTAAGCGCTCGTAAAAGCCAACAACCGTATAAGTTCTCTTTTCCTTGCCATCCATATAAACCTTACCGCTTGTAGGACGGTCAACACCGCCCAGAATATGAAGCAACGTAGATTTACCGGATCCAGATGGACCAATAATAGCAACAAACTCTCCCTTATCCACAGAGAAGGATACGCCATCAAGGGTACGAACCTCATTCTCACCTTTTCCGTATACTTTTTTTAGGTTTTCAACTCTTAAAATTTCCATAGTGGAATGCTCCTTTCGCTTTTTACACCCACATTCTACTTTGTCAAGATGACACGGGAGTGACTCTAATGTGACTGATCTGTCATATTGATAATTTATACGAGTATATTATGTGCTGCTATTGACTTTTCGGGGTATTTTCGCCATAACAATAGACGGTTATTTAACCGATATTCAAATTTTTGCCGAATACAAAAGAAAAATGCCGATATTTCGGCAAACGGAGGTTTGGTCTTATGTCAAGATTATTTATTGAGCACAAAAAAAGAAAAGTACAGAGCCTTGATGGTGCGTGGCAGACCGTGAAGGACACAAATCGCAAGGGAGAATCTCTTGGATATCCTAAAAAGCTTGTTGGCGCACATACCACAAACGTTCCGTCTGTATGGAACACTGAACTTGGAATGCTCGAATACGAGGGTGTTGTTTGGTATGAAAAGGAATTTTATACCGAGGGTGGCACTCTTCGTTTCTCATTTGGCGCTGTAATGACCGAAGCTACGGTTTATCTTGACGGAGAACTTCTCGGCAGTCATTACGGTGGCTTCAACCGTTTCTGCTTTAATAAGGCCGGCGTATCTGAGGGTATGCATACGCTCACAGTTCGAGTTGACAACACTATTG
>JAFSIB010000118.1 GCA_017440005.1 Clostridia bacterium | reverse complement strand
TCCCTGGTGGGCGGAAAAGGGACTTGACTGTTCTGCCGAGGCTCGCGTGGGATCGTTATTGCGTGTGTATCGCGAAACCATGCCGGATGTGATCGGCGGTCAGGAATTTTCCACCGTCATGGCAGATTTGATGAAGCAAGGCTTTGTCACAGAACCGATCGACTATACACTCATCTGGGGACGGTATACCCCCATTCTCTACCGCGCCGATAAATTGGAACTGTTGGATTCAGAATTCTTTACCTATCCTGAACGAATTGACGGAGTAGATGGTACGTTTAACGATAGCAAGTCCAAAGCCTATAACATCGGTGTGTTTCGTGTAAAAGCGACCGGCAAACGGTTTATCTTTGCCACCACGCATTTGTGGTGGAAACATTCGCCGATGTTACCGGAACACGACGGTCATCCCGATTATCAACCATACTCCGATGAGGCGCGGGAATATCAGATCCACACACTGGTACAAGCCATTAACCGCCATCGCGCACAATATGACTGCCCTGCCTTTTTGGTGGGCGATCTGAACGCCGGCTACGACTCCAAGGCGGTGCAATATGCACTCGCAAACGGGTTCCGCCACGCGCACGATATTGCCACGGAATTTGCAGAAGAAAGTGTGGGGTATCACTACTGCTTCGGGTCGGGGTTTGAAACCGAGTATTACGACAAACCGTTCGAGTGGGCGGTCGATCACATTTTGGTGTCGGGTGAACCCGAGGGTACCGTGAAACGGTTTGAGCGGTATTCGCCGGAATACTATTTACCGATCTCCGACCACTCCCCTGCATACGTAGACGTTGTATTATAACAAGAGAAGCGACGGGTTTTTCAGAAAACCCGTCGCTTTTTTATTCTGCTTCAAACGTATCGGAAAGATCGCCCACACGGATGGTGTAGGTCTCACCTTTCTTCATCTCGGAACTGCTGAGGATCACGACCGCAAACGACAATTCCGGTTCATGGGAAAGCAATTCGTTTCCGTTCTTATCCGTTACCGTAATCTTTGTTCCCGCCGCCTGGTTTCCGACGCTTACCGCGATCACACCTTGTTTGGAATCGCTGAACGTCTGTGCCATGCCCGACGCGCCGGTACCGATAAACGTGCCGCCCGTGATGACGCCGCTCACATCGTAATCCAGCGTAGCGGTATCGCCTTGTGTCGGACCGACCACGATCGTGTGTCCACCCGAAATGGTTAACGTGCCGTTGGCATCCAGTCCGTCACCGGAAGAATGGATGTACAAGTCACCGCCGGAAACCATGATACTGCCGCCGGAAGACGAACCGCCGCCCATGCCGCCGAATCGGTCACCACCCGGGCGCATACCGCCTGCACCGCTATTGTCGGTTCCGCCGGCGGCGTTGATGCCGTCATCATCGGCTTTCAAGCGGATATTTCCACCGGAAACCGTCACATGCAACGCTTCCAATCCCTCGTAACACGTATCAATGGCAATCGTGCCGCCGTTGATCGTTAAGGTATCATCGGCATGAAAACCGTCGTCACCGGTTTTCAGAGAAAAGTTCCCGCCGGCAACCGTGATCGAACCGTTACTGTGAATGGCATCGTCAGCAGAATCAACCGTCACAGTAC
This sequence comes from Clostridia bacterium, assembly GCA_017440005.1. GTDB lineage: Bacteria > Bacillota > Clostridia > Oscillospirales > Acutalibacteraceae > RGIG3009. The sequence goes on along the minus strand of JAFSIB010000118.1, from coordinate 29,455 downwards.
CGCCGTTCAGCACAACGTTACCGGCAGCTTTGATTCCTTTGATACTGGTGCTGTCCTCCGTTGTGGTGGTATCCGTTTCAGCACTGCGTCCGTAACCGCCTGGACGCATACCGCCACCCGGACCGCCGCCCATGCCGCCAAAGCCGCCCCAGTTATCGGAGGTCTCTTTTTCGGCATTAACATATCCACCGCCGCTGATAATATCCACCGTACCGCCGTCGATCTGCACATACGCGCCGCCGCTGATACCATCGCCTTCGGCTTCAACGGTATACGTGCCATCCGCCATATACACAAAACCCAAGGTATCGTCGTCAGTATTCTCGGCGTGAAAGCCGTCCTTGCCGGCATCCACCGTCACGGTACCGCCCGATAAGCGAATACTGTCGTTGGCATCCACGCCGTGGGAAGCGGCAGTAACGGTATACGTACCGCCCGTGAACACCAGATCATCCTTACACACAATACCGTGCCCGCTCGGCGACGTCACGGTTAAAGAACCTTTTCCGTTAAAGGTCAGATCCTGTTTGGAAAACACCGTACCGTCCACGTTATTCTCATCCGTTATAACAAACGAGCCGCCATTCACAAGCGCGTTTTCCGTACCGCTTGCCAAGGTAACAACCACCTTATCTGCGTTCAGAATATATAATGCCGCAGAATCGGACGAGGTCACCGAAACACCGTTTAGCACCAGTTGCGGTTTGTCCTTGTCATCCGTATCGACTACTATGCGCCCGTCTGTCAATGTACCGGTCAAAATGTATGTGCCCTCATCGGTGATGGTAACGGTGGAACCGCTTATAGTCACCGCATCGGAAGTCGCCGTAGCAGACGTGCCGTTTAACGTGATGTGCGCCGCCGTGCTTTCTTCATACGTATCACGTTGATCGCGGTCGGTGAACATCTCGTCTGCACGGATAACGGGTGCGGTTCTGGTAGTATTGGACGTTGTACCGTCCTGCCCATCCGATGGTTTTCCGCAAGCCGTCAACAAAAGGCACAAACAACTGATGACGGGAAGCAATATTTGCCACGTTTTCATAGTTACCCTTCTTTACAATTCGGTGTTGACCGTCACCTGTTTGGCAACCGTGATCTCCAGGTTACCGTTGCGGCAACGCAAGTCATCGATCATATCTTTTTCAAGAGCGCCGTCACGCAGTATCACATCGTATGTCAAGCGGAACATACTGCCCATATTGGTGGTTTTGACCGTCACTAACTCACACGACGTCGTGTACTTCGCAAATACTTCTTCAAACACACCGGTATAATTGAGATCTTCGGGGACTGTCACACGCACCGTCTTATAGCGCGCCGCATTGCGTTTGGATCCGAAATCCAGTTGGTTATACAACACAAATACCGCGCTGAGCAACACAGCAAATAAAACCGCAAAGCCCAGATACCCCATACCGGCAATCAAACCCGCACCCATGGCTAAGAACAACATACCGATTTCTTTTGCCGTGCCGGGTACGGAACGGAACCGCACCAGACTGAACGCACCCGCAACGGCCACGCCGGCACCCACGTTGCCGTTCACCATCATGATCACCACGCACACGACTGCCGGTAATAAGGCAAGTGTCGTCACAAAGCTTATGGTGTAACGGGTTTTATACATATACCCAAACGCCAACAATAAACCGACACCCAAGGAAATGCCGATACACAACACAAAATCACCAACGGCGATCACCTGTGTCATATCGGTGTCAAAAATACCGCGAAACCAGGAATTAAGCATATTGTTTTTCCTCCTTTAACATCATATAAGCCGTTCCGTATTTGGAAAACGACGTTTTGTACAAGCGTTCACGGGATAAGATCGCGGTCATCCAAAGCGGGACACCGCCACTGCATTTGAGTTCCATCAACACGGTATCTTCATCCAAGATCGGTGTACCGCCCGGCGGCGATTCCAAAGACAAATCGGTACGGCGGAACCGCACGGCATCGTCAAACGTGATACGAAAATCGCCGCCGCTTCGTTCATAATACGCTTCCCGATCGTAAGACAGCGCCACTGTTGGTCGCAACGGTCCGTAATAATCCAAAAAGTAACAGATCTCCCGCTCGATCTGAGAAAGCGGATCATGCGCACCGTCACATAACCACGTCATCGCCTGCACATTCGGCAATACGACCCGTCGTTTATACACCACGTGTTGATACTTCTTTTTCAGTTCCACAAATACCGGACTGTCGGGCGTTGCCTGCTCATAACTGCGTATGCGTAATTTTTCTTTATATACAGGTTTTTCAATTGACCGCCGTATCAGCCGATAATCGGGGGTGTCAAAATACAAGTTACGGATCGTGGTACGCCCAAAGCGATCCAACGCCATGTATGGTTCGATCGCTTGCAGTACCCGTTCTTTTTGTGCCATTGAGAGCAAATATTTCAGTTCATACCGTTTAAATACCGTTTGGAACGCCACGCGATCACCTCTTTTTCTTCAGTGTATCCACCCACCGTTACGGTCGCGTGTTGCAAAAATGAACAGTTTGTAAACGAAAAGTGCTCTGTGACAACATGTCACAGAGCACTCGAATTTGTTTACTGTGCCGCAGTGGTTGACGTGGTTTGTGCCGCTTTGAAGGCTTCCACATACGCATCCGTTTTGGCTTTGCAGGCATTGTTGATCGCGGTAATACCATCCCCTACCAATGCCATGGTGCGGTCATACGAACGCTGTGCGAAAATAACATCCTCTTCGGCAACACCGAAAGCCGTTGACCAGTTTGCCGTGGCTTTATCCAACGGTACAATGGTATAGTTGTTGAGGCTTGAACCGTCGGTCCGTTTTTTGCAATAGCACCAAGTCGGCAACACGTCGACACCGGACAGCAAGACCGTGCCGTCTTCGTAACGCGTGAAGTTACATTGGAACAGCAACCCGTCCTCGGTATGGCCGTTATCGTTACAGTTGGCTTCGTGTTTTCCGTAATTCTCATCGTTGTAACGACTCTTGACGTCGCGGATCTTACAGGCACCGCCCAACTGCCAGTCGCCGCCGGAAGTGGTGGAGGAATCGCCGCCGTACATGGCTTCGATGGTTTGATTCGAAAGGATATTACCCATCGAGTACAAACACACCGTCTGGTTCCCGTTGTCCGCCGTGATAAGTTCAAGAGGTTGGATCTTGTGCGGATGTCCGCCCACGATCACATCTACGCCCATCTCGCACAATTTTTGCGCCATTTGGGTTTGCGAGGATCGCGGCTTGATCTCGTATTCATTGCCCCAATGCAGATACGCAATGATCGCTTGCGCCCCTTCTGCCTTCATGTTGGCCATTTGGGTTTGCATATCGCTGTAAAAGGCGTCTAAATTTTCGGTAGAGAAATAATTGACAAGCGATTGATCGGAGGTTTCCGACCCGTAAGTATAGTTTACAAAGCCCAATTTAATGCCGTTAACATCCTTGACCAAATACCGCTTATCCTGTTTGCTGGCACGCAGACCGATGTGATCAAGGTTGCGCTGCGCATACGTTTGTTCGGTAAAACTTAAGCTACTGCCGTTGCTGACATGGTTATTGGCACAAAGTCCCAACGTATAGCCGGTATCCATCACCGTATCGATCAGCGATGCGGGCACACGGAACAGCATTTCCCGCTGCCAATAATCGCTCTCACCTTTTCCGATACCGAATTCGAGATTAATTGCCGCATAATCCAGTTTGGACACGTACGGTTTTAAGTAGTGGAACATCGGTTCAAAATTATAATTATCCGCTGCCACCTTTGCGGAACGCATCACCGGTGTGTGAATCAAAATATCACCGGAACTGCCGAGTGTTGCCGTGGATACTACAGCAGGTTCTTTCGGTCCGGCGGTTGTGGTGGTCTGCGTGGAACCGCCGCCGGCACTACCGGCAACAAGACTGACCAGCCACGCGATTCCGCCGGCAATCGCCGCCAATATGAGTATCAATCCAACCACGATCAAGAAACGCTTGATACGGCGTTTGCGCCGTTGCTGGCGCACATGTCTTCTGGGGGGCATGAAGCATCTCGTCCTTTTTATTGAAGTCATGCTCATTTTACTATAAAATACGCGGTTCGTCAACCCGAGTCACCATCTTTTTACCGCCGCATAACATGGTAACAGGACTGTCTTGTAAGGAGTGAGAATGATGCAAGAAATCGGATTGCATGAACTGGAAGTCGGGCAACGCGCGACCGTTCTCAGTTTACATATGATCGGACAGATGCGTCGACGTTTACTGGATTTGGGAATAACGGAACAAGGAATCGTGGAATGTGTCGGCCGGGCACCAAGCGGCGATCCCATTGCCTTTTTAATACGCGGGGCGGTGGTCGCCTTGCGCGTGGATGACTGCCGCCGAATCTCAGTACGGAGGATGGAATAATGGGACTGACAAAGCAAGCGGTCGGGAAAGGTGCCTTGGACCGCGGTCTGGCGGCTTCATTGGTCGAATACGATAAAACGATTGCATTAGCGGGTAACCCTAACGTAGGAAAAAGCACGGTCTTTAATGGATTGACGGGACTGCGTCAGCACACCGGAAACTGGACCGGCAAGACGGTGGCAAACGCACAAGGGATCTGTCGAACGCCAACGTGTACCTACCGTATTGTCGATATTCCCGGCACCTACTCCCTGCTGGCACATTCCGCCGAAGAACAAGTGGCGCGCAACTTCATTTGCTTTGGCAATGTCGATACCGTTGTAGTCGTGTGCGATGCCACGTGTTTGGAACGCAATCTGAATTTGGTATTGCAGGCCATGGAAACCGGACGATCCGTGATGGTGTGTGTCAATTTAATGGACGAAGCCGTCCGCAAAGGCATTGCATTGGATCTGCCGCTCTTATCCTCCCGCTTGGGCGTCCCCGTTACCGGCATCACGGCGCGTCGGAAATCTGACCTGCAACGATTGCTCACACTGTTGGAAGCACCATCGCAATCACCACTCGCCGTTACGTATCCTGTTGCCGTGGAAAGCGCACTGGCGCGCCTGGAACCGCTGATACGTCCCTATACAGAAAACCGTATCAGCAGTCGGTTTGCCGCCCTGCGGCTTTTGGAAAACGATACCGAATTTTTAAAAGAGTTATCCGCCTTCCTCGGCGTAACGCTCACAGATATTCCCACCGTTTGTACGGCGCTTGCCGAAGCCAAAGACGAGTTGGCGCAAGCAGGTATTACCGCAGATACGATCCACGATCAACTGGCAACCGCCTTATTGCGCACCGCCTCTCAGGTGTGCCGCGGCGTTGTACAGCAAACGCACACGACCGCTTCTTTGCGTGACCGCCGTATCGATCGCCTGTTAACCGACCGTCGGTTCGGATATCCGCTCATGCTTGCTTTGCTGGCGTTGGTGTTCTGGTTGACTCTGACAGGGGCAAACCTGCCGTCACAATGGTTGTCCACTGCGTTGTTTTGGGCAGAAGATCAACTATCGGCCCTCTTACAATCGATCAACACGCCCAAACTTCTCCACGATATGTTGATATACGGTGCTTACCGCGTACCGGCGTGGATCGTGTCTGTCATGCTCCCGCCGATGGCGATCTTCTTCCCGTTATTCACGTTGCTCGAAGATATCGGCTATTTACCGCGTGTTGCCTATAATCTCGATCACATTTTCCGAAAGTGCCACGCGTGCGGGAAGCAAGCCTTAACCATGGCGATGGGATTCGGTTGCAACGCGGCAGGGGTTGTGGGTGCCCGCATCATCGACTCTCCCCGCGAACGGTTACTGGCAGTCCTGACCAACAACTTTGTGCCCTGCAACGGGCGGTTTCCCACCTTGATTGCCGTGCTGACCGTCTTTTTCATCGGTACGTCAGGCAGGGGAACGGATACGATCCTCTCCGCTCTCCTGCTGACCGCGGTGATCGGGTTGGGAATTGCCGCCACGTTTTTGGTCACACGACTATTGTCGGCAACTGTATTAAAAGGCGTCCCCTCCTCTTTCACACTGGAACTGCCGCCGTATCGCCGCCCGCAGGTCGGGCAGGTGCTCATCCGTTCGTTATTGGACCGTACCGTGTTTGTGCTGGGTCGTGCCGCCGTTGTTGCCGTACCGGCGGGTATCCTCATCTGGGCACTTGCCAATGTCACCGTGGGTGACGTATCCCTCCTGCAGCACTGTGCCAATGTGCTGGATCCCTTTGCACGGTTGATGGGTTTAGACGGTGTAATCTTGTTGGCGTTCATTCTCGGGTTACCCGCTAATGAGATCGTTGTGCCGATCATGCTCATGGTATACCTTTCGCAAGGGAACTTGACCGAGATCGGTCAACTTTCCGCCATGCGCGATGTCTTTTTGCAAAACGGATGGACACTTCGTACCGCCATCTGCATGTTGCTTTTCACCCTGTTTCACTGGCCGTGTTCCACCACGTTGCTGACGGTTCACAAAGAAACCGGCAGTCTGCGTTGGACGGCGGTTGCCGCCCTCTTACCGACAGCGGTGGGCATCCTACTGTGCATGACCGTGAAAGCGATCCTGGGATAAGCAAAAAAGCGCACCGACAATCGTATGGTTGTCGGTGCGCTTTGATATAGACGTTATCGCAAAGGGATCAACAGGGCGGTGCGCTCCTGTACGGTATCCTCGGTCAATTCGTTTTCTTCACAAATATGCGCGGGTGATACGTGTTCCGCTTTCGCGATCTCCCACACCGAATCACCGGCATTCGCAAACAAGATCTTCACCTGACATGCCTCCATCCCCTCCGCGCACGGATACGGAGCCGTTTCATCCATCTGAATGTCGGTTATTGCCCGAATCGGTTGCTTGGTAACGGGGCACATCTTGATGACGATCTGTAACCGCAATTCGATCTGCTCACCCGACACGGTATACTCGGTATCCAGCAACGTCGCCGATACCGTGCAATCGCCATCGACCGTCATCGGCAATTCACAATCGATCGGACGCTCAAAATACGATACGGTTCCGCTCTCATCGCGTACCAGCAAACAGACCGTGGACCGTCCCGTGATCGTGCCGTCGGTTACCTGCACCGTCAGCGGCGCACACCACATATCCAATACTTGCGCCACACGGCTGTCCGGCAACGCCACCGTTTGACGCACCGTGACCGTTTCCTTGCGGATCTCGGTCATACATTGCGTTTCCAATCGGCACAACGGCGCATTCAGCGGATATTGCGTATGAAACGCATCGCACACCACGTTGCACGCATCGGTCTGGTAACATTGCGCATGCAAAGCGACCTTGACGCTTACCGATAACAATCGGTTTTCGCCGTTCGGATTTTGAATCGGTTGCACTTCCGCGGACAAGACTTCTGCACGGTAATCGCACAGCGTATTTTCATCCATACCGTCCACGTCCACGATCTGGCTGAACGGAATACGGTGCTTAACGCAACGCATAGAACCCGATTCCGTATCGGTGATGTACACGGTGTTTAACAACAGATCACCTTTCACAACTGCTTTCCCGACCAGTTGTTTACAGTCATCAAGGCATACACGCGCATCGTAACGAATCACCGTTTGCGCCGTATCTTCTCCCTCTAACTCCAGTACTTCATTGAGGGTAAAGGCTTTATCCACGCCCATTGACGGCACGGTATAACGCACCGCACAGCTTTTGGTGTGCAATCCATCGCCCTCAGCCGTTTCCACCACGGTGGTATCGGTTTTTCCCGTCACCGTCAGTTTCACACTGAATGCGCCGTGAATATCCACGCGCCGCGGGCCGGTTGCCCGACAATTCACATAATTCGGTGTGGCATGAAGAGCGATCATACAATCCGCCGTTAAGCCCTTCACCGTGAATTCCGAATTGAACGGCTGGGTATGCTCAAAACAGCGCACACAACGGCGCTCTTCGTCCAGATATAAAATGTGGATGCGCACAGTCCCGTCTACAGACAAACGATCCCCGCTGATCTGATAGGTCTGTACCGTGGGATGCAAGGAACATTTCATGATGGCGGCAATATCCGGAAGAAAGTCCGGTAACACAAAATCACAGTCTACGGGGCGTTCATCAAAATCATCGAAGATCGTTTGTGCAAGTCCGATCCGTCGGTTCGTTGTTTGCAGGTCCATTATGCTCTCTCCTTTTCGTTCTTCCCGAATATCGTTCTAACCCACTATATTCGAGCCCCCCGCAAATTATGCACAAAAAGTAAAACACCGCCATAAGGCGGTGTTTTCGCTGTACTTAAACGGCCGGTATGTCGGTTTTCGGAATCTTGAAAAAACGTCGTAAGATACTGCCGAAGAATTTGGGACTCTTAACGATCACGATTTGCATGGATACTCCTCCTTCATATCAACAACGAATCAACGACAAACCAGCCAACACCAATGCGACGGCAGCAATCACCAGAATAAAGCGTATGGGAAATACCAACGCCACCAACACGCCCGCACCAAACGCGATAAAGTATCCTCCCGTACACGTTCGTCTTCTCCTCATGCTACCCTCTCCTTTTGAATGACGGCTGTATTAACAACGTATGCCGTAATTTCCAAAAGGTGCAAAAAAAGAACGGGCGTACAACCGTTCTTTTTTATCCTTGTGTTTCCCACGGTTTGCGAAGTTTGGCTTCTTCGTACATCGCCACGTAACTATCAAACCGCGAACGGGCGATCTCCCCTGCTTCCACCGCCGCGCGAACGGCGCAATCCGGTTCATGAACGTGGGAGCATCCCGTGAAGCGGCATTTACCGAAATACGGTTCAAATTCACGGAAACAATCAAACAACGCCTCTTTATCGATCGGCTGCGTACGTTCAATATCCAGTGCTGAAAAGCCGGGCGTATCCGCCAGATAACCGCCGCCCGACAACGGAAACAACGTAACCGACCGTGTGGTATGTCTGCCGCGACCGAGTTTTTTGCTGATCTCACCCGTTTCACGGCAGAGCGCGGGATCGATCAAATTGAGCAAGCTGGATTTCCCAACACCGGAATTTCCCGTAAACGCCGTGATCTTGCCCGTCAGTACGTCTTTGAGAGCAGCGGCGGACTCGGTTTCGGTATTGGTGACCGCAAACACGGGAAATCCCGCCATACGGTAAATGGCTTCCAACGCCGCCGTATCCTCTAAATCGGATTTGGTGATCACCACCAGCGGTTGAATGGCGTTATCCTCGGCAATGGCAATCAATTTATCCAGTAACAGCACGTTCGGTTTCGGTTCGGCAACCGAGGCAACGATCGCCAGTTGATCCACGTTGGCGATCGGCGGGCGCACCAAACTGTTGCGGCGCGGCAAGATCTCTTCCACCACGCCCGTACCGTCGGCATTGACCGTCACCGTCACGCGATCACCCGAAAGCGGCGACACCCGTTCTTTGCGGAACGTTCCGCGCGCTTTACATTCAAAAACACCGTCGGCGGTTTCTACATAATAGAAACCGCCGATGCTTTGCAGGATCAACCCGTGATACATCTGATCTGCCATCATTGTGCTCCGCCTGCCGCGTTCGGATCTGCCACCGTCGTGGACGGAGTAGCAGGGGTCAACGCGTTCAAGTGCGGTCCTTCGGTGATCTTGGCAACACCGGTCTTGCCGTTCACGGCATACTTCGCATACGGGACGTAGTTGCCTTTGCCGTTTTCCGCAATACGAACCGTGACCGTATAGGAGTCTTTGTGTTCATTGACCTTAACACTTTTCACTTTCACTTCATTGGGTAACAAACCGGTAAAGGTTTCCCGCAACTCGCCGTTGACATACACCTGCATATCGATCGGCGTTGTCATGGAAGTCGGTAACTGTACCTGCACGTTTGCCGCCATGTAACCGGTGCTGATACGCAGTTTCACAACCGTACCGGGCACGGTCATGGTATCCGGATCCACACTTTGCCAGATAACGGTATCGGCGGGGAAATTGGGATCATCCACATAGGTGATATCCGCATCGGCAACCACAAAACCGGCGTTGGTCAACTGCGTGACTGCCAATTCTTTGGACAGATTCTTAACGTCCGGCATGGGAACGGGTTCGAGCGGTGTTTCGCCGCTGCTGACCACCATAGTGATCTCCGAACCGTACACCATCTTTTCGGGATATTCGGCGGGTGACAACGAAATAACCAAATCTTTTGCGACTTCATCGCTGGAATCCATGGTGTACTTAACTACAAAGCCCGCATTTTCCAAAGCCGCCTGAGCCGCCTCGCGGTGCTGACCGACGACGTTCGGGATCTGCACCATGTTTTGTCCCTTACTGACCGTCAGTTGAATGGATTTTACACCTTTTTTAACGGAAATGCCCGCTTCCAACGACTGATCCAGCACTGTGCCGAACGGTTTCTCGCTGAATTGCTCATTCGCCGTTTCAAACGTAAACCATTGCATGTACTGCGGATTATTGGAGATCTCATCCAAGGTCATACCGACAAAGTTCGGCACTTCCACCTGTTCACTGTCGTTGATAAAGAACTTATCGCCCAGCACAACGAACACAAAGATAACAGCCGCCAACAAGAAAGCACCCACCACCGCGCACAAAACGGGAATGACCGGGAAGGGCTTCTTGCCATCGTTCTCGTCCTCTTCCACAACCGTATTGCGGTTGTTTCTGGTTCTGACCGATTCTTCGCCGCGCACTTTACTGATGGTATCCATATATCGCGTGGGACTATCGTCCACAAAGTATTTGTATTCAAAATGGATGCTGGGATTCTTTTTGAATTCATCAATATCATACAGCATCTCTGCCGCTGACTGATACCGTTTGGAAGTATCTTTCTGCATGGCTTTGACGGTGATATCCTCGAGCCCCTCCGGAATCGCCGCATTGATCTGGCGCGGCGGTTGCGCTTCGGATTGCATCTGCATGATCGCCACCGATACCGCACTGTCCGCTTCAAACGGCAGCTTACCGGTCAGCATTTCATACAACATCACACCAACGGAATAGATATCGGCTTTTTCGTCCGTGATCTCGCCGCGCGCCTGTTCGGGGCTGATGTAGTGCACCGAGCCGATCGCCTTATCGTTGGAACGCGTGGTACGAATATCCTGACGCGAGAAACGGGCAATACCGAAATCGGCAACTTTGATGGTACCGTCCGGCAACAACATAATGTTCTGCGGTTTGATATCGCGGTGAACGATTCCTTTATCGTGAGCGTGTTGCAACGCGCGCAGAATCTGCACCGTAAAATGGACGGCTTCTTTCCATTTGAACTCCGCCTGTCCCTCTATGTACTCTTTCAGCGTAATACCGTCAATGTATTCCATGACGATATACTGCATCTTATCGCCAAAACTGACATCGTACACTTTTACAATATTGGGATGTGATAAAATGGCGATCGCTTTGGACTCATTTTTAAACCGACGGGTGAATTCCTCGTTTTGCAGGTATTCTTCCTTTAAGATCTTCACCGCAACGATACGGTTGTCGATGTTGTCGTACGCCTTGTAAACGTGAGCCATGCCGCCAACGCCGATGATCTCTTTAATTTCATAACGTCCGTCCAGACGTTTTCCGACATACTTATCCATCATCTTTCCTCCTGTGCTTCCTGTCGGGTGATGCCGACAACGGTAATATTATCACTACCACCCGCCAAGTTAGCGGTGTTGATCAATTTTTGCGGAATTTCTTCAAAGGGAAACGTACGGATCAAGGATTGTAAGGTATCTTCTTCCACCATATTGGATAAACCATCCGTACAAATCAAAACCGTGCCGTCTTCCGGGAAGGGCAATACTGTGAAATCACATTCCGTATCGTGTTCCACACCCAACGCACGGGTCAGGAAATGTTTTTGCGGGTGAAAACGAGCCTGATCAGCGGTGATCTGTCCTTTTTCCACCATATCCTGCACCACGGAATGATCCCGTGTAACCTGTTCGATCGAAGTGGGCGTCACCAGATACGCACGGCTATCACCAACGTGGGCGATGCAGATATCGCGTTCATTTGCAATCACCGCCACGACCGTTGTTCCCATGCCGCGTAACTCGGTTTCCTCCATAGCGGTCTCGTAAACCTCTTTGTTCGCCGCCCCAATCGCCGCGTTCAATAAACGGCGCACCGTTGCGGGGGTCGCGTTTTCGCGATATTCATCCACGATACGATCCGCGATGCAGCGCATAGCGATCGAACTGGCAATGTTGCCGCCGTTCGCGCCGCCCATGCCGTCACACACAACAGCAAAAGCCGTGTTGGCGGTAAGCATACCGCAGATAAAAGCATCCTGGTTGGTGGGGCGTACACGACCCGCGTGGGATGCTCCTAACGTCCGCATGGTGATTCCTCCTCTCTGTGCTTTCGGCGCAACTGTCCGCAGGATGCGTTGATATCTGCGCCGAGCGTTCGTCTGACGGTTACCGTCAGCCCTCGTTGTTCTAAAATATGTGAAAATTGTTTTAACCGTTGTGCCGTACTGCGCCGATGATCTTTCCCTTTCACCTCGTTGGCGGGAATCAGATTCACGTGGCACAGCATACCCTTAAGCCGTGATGCCAACTCTTCCGCGCAAGCGTCACTGTCGTTGACACCGTGGATCATCGCATATTCAAACGAGATCCGCCGACCCGTTACCTCCGCATACTTGCGGCACGCCGTGAGCAAGTCGTTGATCGGATACCGACGGTTGATCGGCATTAACCGTGAACGGATCGCATCGTTGGGCGCGTGTAACGACACGGAAAGTGTCAATTGCAATTTTTCTTCCATCAGCTGATAGATGCGGTCCACCAAACCGCAAGTGGATAACGATACGTGGCGCATCCCGATGTGCACGCCGTCGGGTTCTGACAACATGTGCAAAAACCGCAGTACGTTGTCGTAATTATCCAACGGTTCACCCATGCCCATCAGCACCACCGATGATACACGGATACCGCGATCACGTTGAGCCATCTCGATCTGTGCCATCATTTCGGACGCCGTCAGATTGCGGGATAACCCGCCCATTCCGGTGGCGCAAAACGAACAACCCATGCGGCATCCCACTTGCGTGGACAAGCATTGTGACCATCCGTGATGATAACTCATAAGCACGGATTCCACCGTTTCGCCATCCGACAGTTCAAACAAATACTTGGTGGTTTCATCCAGTTGCGACTGCCATTTTTGTAGGACCGTCACACCGGGGATGGTATAGTACATTTTGAGATCCTCACGCAGAGCCAGGGGTAAATTGGTCATCTCATCAAACGACGTACACCCTTTATTCAGCCAATCGGCAATCTGTTTGCCGCGAAACGCGGGATACCCTTGTTCGGTGATGCGGGCGATGATCTGTTCGGTTGTTAGGGAACGCAGATCCTCCTGCATATCCGTACACCTCATTTTTTCTCAAAACCGGCGATAAAGAAACCGTCGGTACCGTGAATGTGCGGAAACAACGTAATGCAATGCGACGGTTCCATTCCTGCTGCCGCAAAGCAATCAACGAGCGGTAAAACACGCGGTTGAAACTCCGGATGCTCGCGCAAAAAGCGTTCCGCCACCGCCTCATTTTCCGCCGGATTTAACGTACAAGTGGAATACTGTAACACGCCGCCGCTCTTCACCAGTGCGGCACTTTGTTCCAATATGGCATACTGCAGAGCCGGCAAGGAGCGCAACTCCTGCAACTCTTTGTATCGAATTTCAGGTTTACGGCGAATCACACCAAGGCCCGAACAAGGCACATCGCAGATCACGCGGTCAAACGTGCCGCAAAGTGTTGCGGAGCAAGGCGCGGAGGCATCCCGTACCGCAGTTTGCAAGATGGTAATACCAAGCTGCGCGGCGCGTTTTTCGATCGTATCGCATTTTTGCGGATACACGTCACACGAAAGGATACGGCCGATGTTACCCATCCCCTGAGCCACCGTAAAACTCTTGCCGCCGGGAGCGGCGCAGACATCCGCAACCGCCTCACCCGCCTGCGCATCCAACGCACGGCAGGCGTATTGCGAAGCCTTATCCTGATAATAATAGCAGTTTTTGTCAACAGTTTCAAGTTTATTTCCCAAATAGGCAGATTTTAGTTCAAAACAATGCGGGATATCCGCTGTTTGCTCATACGCAATGTCCCGCTCATGCAAACAGTCAGCAAACTGTTCATCCGTCATCTGCAAGGTGTTTACACGCAGATACGTCGGCGGTACTTCATTGATGCTCTCCAACAGGGAAGCCGTGCACGCATCCCCGTAAGCATCCCGCCAAAACGCGATCAACTCAACGGGGCAAGAATACCGAACCGACAATCCCGCATCCCCGTCCGGCAAGCAGTTTTGCCAATCCGATTGCCGACGTTGTACCCCACGCAACACAGCATTCACAAAACCGGATGCATGCCCTTGCTTAAACCGCCGAATACCCGCAACCGCTTCGTTGACAGCCGCAGACGGCGGGATCTTATCCATAAACAGTAATTGATACACACCCGTGCGCAACGTTTCCAGCACCAACGGGTGCAGTTTATGCAAGGGTTTTGCGGATGCTGTTTGTAACAAATAATCGATCGTAATACGGCGCTCGATCACACCGTAAAACAAGCGCGATGCAAATGCACGGTCTTTGGCAGACAGATCGGCACTTTTGAGCAACTCGTCCAACACAATGTTGGAATACCGCTTTTCGCGGTGCAGTCCCGCCAGAGCCGAAACCACTGCCATGCGCGGATCTTTTGCCATCGGTCAACCCTCCGCAAACGGTGAAGAAACCGCGATGGGATGACCGCGGAAATACTCGTCTGCCGCCATACGACGGCCGCCTTCACCTTGTACTTCCAGCAACACAAGCGAAGTTCCGTTGCCGCAGGAAACCGTCATTGGTGACGTGCAGATCACGCGGTTCGGTTGTGCGTCACAAGACTCTCCCACACGGGTGCGGTGGATTTTGAGCACCTTGCCCCCCACCACCGCTGTCGCGGTCGGCCACGGATTCAATCCGCGGACCTGATTGTGTAACGCCGAAGCATTTTTTTCAAAATCCAACGGGCACAATTGTTTTGAAAGCATCGACGCATAAGAGCTCTCGCCGCTTTGTTTCGTGCGTGTCAGCGTCCCGTTTGCAAGTGCTTGCAGCGTATCGGAAAGCACCTGCGCACCCTGCACGGATAACGCATCGTGCAGATCGCCCGCCGTCATATCGGGGGTGATCGGCGTACGTGCCGTTAATAACATATCACCGGTGTCCAGACCTTCATCCATATACATGGTCGTAACACCGGATTCCTGCTCACCGTTCAGCACTGCCCATTGAATAGGCGCGGCACCGCGATAGCGCGGCAACAACGAAGCATGCACGTTGATGCACCCGTATGGCGGCATTGACAACACTGCCGGCGGCAAGATCTTACCGTATGCTACCACCACAAAGACGTCTGCTGCATAGCGGCGCAGTTCCTCTTGTACGGCTTCATCTTTCAACGTAGCCGGCTGAAAAACGGGAATCCCGTGTTCCTGCGCACATGCTTTGACGGGTGGCGGCATCAGTTTTTGACCTCTGCCCCGCGGTTTATCGCCTTGCGTCACCACCAGCGACACCGTGTGACCGTCCTCCAACAGACGTTCCAAACAAGGTACGGCGAATTCCGGCGTACCCATGAAAATCACGTTCATTTTGATTCTCCCACTCGGTCCAAAAATACAATACCGTCCAAATGGTCGGTTTCATGACAAATGCACCGCGCCATCAAATCTTCACCGGTCATCACAAACCATTTCCCAAAACGGTCCTGCGCTTTGAACTTCACACGTTTCGGGCGGGTCACATCATCCCACTGGTTCGGGAACGATAAGCAGCCCTCTTGACCGGTCTGTGTACCGCGTGTACTGATAATTTCAGGGTTGACGGCTTCAATGACGCCATCCCCCAGATCCATCACAAACACACGGCGCAGAATACCGACCTGCGGACCTGCCAAACCGACACCTTCCGCCTTGTGCATGGTATCGGCCATGTCATCCAACAACTGCCACAACCGTTCATCAAAATCCGTGACCGGACGGCACACTTTACGCAAAGTCGGATCATCATTTTTCAAAATATTACGAATTGCCACGTAGCCCTCTCCTTTACCAGATCGTAGCCGGATTGATATCCGCATACACGCTGACCGTCTTGCCCGCCGCCGTTTTTGGGAAAGTGTCCAACAACTCGGCAATGAGTGTACGCGTCAACGTGGTATTACTCAATTTAACAATCAATTTATACCGATATTTCCCCGCCACGCGCGCCACCGATGCCGGTGTGGGATCCAACGCAATAAACGGCAACCCGGCATACGTCGGTGAACTCGCGGTTTTTTTCAACAACTCCAAAAACCCGTGCGCGGCGGCTTTCACCGCTTGCTCGTTTGCACCCACAAAGCCAAACATGGCAACGTCTGCAAACGGGGGGTACTTCATCATCTTGCGCGCGGCGATCTCCACCTCAAAGAACTGCGGATACGCCTGCTTCGATGCAAAATCGATCACATAATGTTCGGGAACCATAGTCTGGATCACCGCTTTGCCCACCGCTTCCCGACGACCGGCGCGTCCGATCACCTGCGTGAGCAAGGAAAATGCCGTTTCAAACGAGCGGTAATCTTCCGCATACAGCGACTGATCCGCCGATAAAACGCCCACTAACCCCACATTCGGGAAATCCAATCCTTTTGCCACCATTTGCGTGCCGATCATCACATCGTACCCGCCGTTTGCAAAAGCACGGAACTTTTCTTCGTACGAAAACCGCGACATGGTACTGTCGGTATCCATACGCAACAATCGAATATCTGGAAACAAGGCTTCCAGTTCTTCTTCCACCCGTTGCGTACCCATGCCCGAATACCGGATCTTATCCGATCCGCAATCGGGGCAGCGCACGGTCGGCGACTGTGTGTGACCGCAGTAGTGGCACATCAGACGCCCGTTGGCGCGGTGATACGTTAGGGAAATACTGCAAGACGGGCAGGTAATGATCTTACCGCACGAGCGGCAGGATAAAAAGGTATGATACCCCCGCCGATTCAGTAACAAAATGGCTTGTTTCCCCTGCTCCAGACACGCACTCAACTCTTGTTTCAAGTGCTCGCTGAATAAGGATAACCCCGATTCTTCCCGCATATCGACCACATCGACCTGCGGCAACAACGTATCCCCGTATCGGTGCGACAAGGTGTGCAACGAATAACGGCCGACACGTGCCGCCTCATAACTTTCCACGCTGGGTGTGGCAGATGCCAACACCAGCAACGCATTGTGACGATTGCAACGGAATTTTGCCACGTCCCGCGCATGGTAGCGCGGAGAATTTTCAGATTTATACGTATGCTCCTGCTCCTCATCCATGATAATCACACCAATGGAGGAAAGCGGCGCAAACACCGCCGAACGCGTACCGATGACAATATCGGCATCGCCGCGGCGGATTCGTTTCCACTCATCCATCCGCTCACCGACAGACAATCCACTGTGCAATACCGCCACACGGTTTCCGTAACGGCGTAAGAACAGATCCATCGTCTGCGGGGTCAGCGAGATTTCCGGAACCAACACAAGTGCTTGTTTCCCATCGGCGATCACGTTGTCGATCAGCCGCATATACACCTGCGTTTTTCCGCTGCCGGTCACGCCGTACAACAGCGCACACGCAGCGTTCGATTCGCAGTAACGGGCATACAATCCGTCAAAAGCGGCTTGTTGCTCATCGTTCAGTTCGATCACACTCGGGCGCGGCGATACGGTGGCATACGGCGAACGCAAAATCTCCTGATCATAACATTCGATCAGATTTTTCTTTTCCAAAGCGGATACCACAGCGCCCGTTACACCGGCCAAATAGCACAGTTCTTTCACCGACGCCGTTCCGACCTCGGTCAACAGATCCAGCACCGCCCGTTGTTTGGGGCTTAAGCGTGTTTCCGATTCATCGCGGTCAGTAACCAAACGGGCCATACGGCGCGTGGCATCTCCCGCACGGCGGCTGGCGTCATCCCCACGGATAAACCAACCTTTTTTCACCATTTGTTCGGGAAGTTTTGCAGCATCCTCCAAACCGGAACATTCCACCAGTTTCTGGTCGGATATACCGTCCGGCGAACGCTTGACAAGCGAACACGCCAGTGTATACAAATGCGCTTCGTCTGTTGACATGCGTGCCCGTTCCTCATCCGAAAGCGGCCAAACGGGACGGTACACCGGTTTGACGTTCCAGTACAGACCGGTCGGCAACACCGCGCGCACGGCATCAAAAACCGTACAAAAAGTCCGCTCTTTCATCCACCGTATCAAGGTGAGAAACTCTTCATTCAACACGGGTTCTTCATCCAGAACGGATAATACCGCTTTAAACGACTCCGCTTTTGCCGAGTTGTCTTCTTCCCGCTCCATGATCACACCCTGGCGGAACCGATCACCTTTGCCAAACGGCACCAGCACACGGCATCCCACCGCCGCATCCGCAAGATCCGGCGTCAGGCGATAACTGTATAGCTTGTCAAAATGATAGGCGGCTTGTTCCACTGCCACTTTTGCCACAGTTGTCTGCGCCATGCCGGCTCCTCCCTACTGAAAAGATACGGGGTGTTGATGTGGTACGATCAATCCTCGTTGGAGGCGACCATTTTATAATCGCCCTCGGTGAAATCCAAAATCGCCATGCTGACCGGTTTTTCCGTCAACACAACACCGTTGTCCTCGGCATCCTGCGCAATGCTGCGTGCGCGTTTGGCAACGCCGATCACCACGGCATAACGGCTGTTTTTGCCCTTTAATTGTTCAATATCGGTCGGTTTTAACATACTTCATTCCTCCGTTATAGTTATTGCGGATTTTTCCGCGATTTTTCAGTTTCAATGATGCGATGGATCTGCTCAACCGCTTCATCCAGATCATCGTTGAGTACACGGTACTGGTAGCGATCCACATATTCCAACTCTTCCTTGGCGGCGGTTAACCGCGCCTGCACACGGCTTTCCTCTTCGGTGCCGCGGCCACGCAACCGCTTCTCCAACTCTTCCATGGACGGCACGGTGAGAAATACCGATACATAATCGTCACAACGTTGCATGACCTGCAACGCGCCCTGCACATCTATTTCCAGAATCACGTTACGTCCCGCTTTGATGTGTTCTTCCACAGCGGTACGCGGCGTTCCGTAGCAGTTGCCGCTGTACTGCGCATATTCCAGCAGGTCATTTCGCTGTACCATGTTATCAAACTCTTCCGCGGTGATAAACCGATAATGAAACCCATCGATCTCACCGGGGCGCGGGGCGCGCGTGGTCACCGATACGGACAATATCGTATCCTCGCGTTCTTTTAAGATCCGCGATACAATGGTACCTTTTCCGCATCCGGACGGCCCGGACAGGATGATCAGTAATCCGTCATTCGCCATGTTCCGCGTCCTCCTCGTCATCCTCAAAGCGGTTGGCAACCGTTTCGGGCTGTACCGCCGATAAGATAACGTGATCACTGTCTGTGATCAGCACCGCACGTGTGCGGCGCCCGTAAGTGGCATCAATGAGGGTGCCACGGTCCTTGGCATCTTGAATGATCCGCTTGATCGGTGCGGATTCCGGACTGACGATCGCCACTAAGCGACCCGCGGCAACCATGTTGCCGAAGCCTATGTTGATAAGACGCATCTGTATCCCCCGCTTACTCGATATTCTGGATCTGTTCGCGGATCTTTTCGATCTCCGCTTTCACATCCACAACGACTTGTGCCAATTGCAGATCGGTTGCTTTTGAACCGATAGTATTGGTTTCACGGTTGATCTCCTGCACCAGGAAATCCAGTTTACGGCCGATCGGCTCGTCACTATCCAGTAACGTTTGCAACTGATCCATGTGACTGCGCAACCGTACGGTTTCCTCGGCGGTGGCAATCTTATCCGCAAATATGGCGGCTTCGGTCAACAACCGCTGTTCATCAACCGTTGCCGTGCCGAGCAATTCACGCATACGCGCTTCCACTTTTTCCATGTGTTCACGCACCGTTTGCGGGGAGCGCTCCTCAACAACGGACACCGCATTCAAGATGGTTTCACGGCGGCTGAGTACATCCGCGCGCATACGTTCACCTTCCAGTTCACGCATGGCAACAAACTTTTGTACTGCCACTTCCGCCACCTGCTGTACAGCTGCCCAGATCGCTTCTTCATCGGCTTCGGCTTTACGGACGGTCAACACATCCGGAAACCGTGCCAGCGACATTGCGGATACGTCATTGCGCACGTCCAGTTCCGTACTGATCGATTCCAGTGCATCGCGGTACGCCTTGGCGAGGGCGGTATTGACAACCACCACACTGTCAGCGACTTCCACCGCATCCAACGATACGTACACATCCACTTTTCCGCGCGATATGTACCCTTGCAAATACGTTTTCAGTTTATCGTCCAAAAAACCGCAGGTACGCGGTAACCGTGACGAATATTCAAAGTAACGGTGATTCACGGATTTCAGTTCCACCGTAACGTCATAGCCGCCGATAACCGCCTGATGGCGACCGTAACCGGTCATACTACGTATCAACGTAAGCCCTCCTTTATAAGCGCACATATCCGAAAGCCCCTTTTTAGAAAGGCTTTCGGATAATGATGTTTACGGTATTATCACACGGGGTGGACCTGATTTTCCTCGTTCAGATGTTTACCATCAATGTGATATTTTTCGTTGCGGCGTTTCTCAAAGAACTTCACCGCGACCTGTCCGAACTGCGCATAGCTGAGCACGTCTTCTTCCTGCTCATACCATTCTTTCATTTCATCGCGCAATTTATCCAATTCGGGTTCCAGACGATCTGCAGGACGGCAGGTGATGGGTTCTTCATCGCCGATAATCTTTTTGACGAATTCGGGATCAATGGGAGCCGGCGTTGCACCGTACTCACCGCGCACCAATCCTTTGAATTCTTTGGTGACCATCTTATAACGCTCGCCACCGATCACGTTGAATACCGCCTGCGTACCCACGATCTGGGAGGACGGCGTAACGAGCGGCGGATAACCGGCATCCGCACGGACGCGCGGCACTTCCATGAGCACTTCTTCCAACTGATCTTCACGGCCGGCTTGTTTGAGCTGGCTGACCAGGTTGGACAACATACCGCCGGGTACCTGATAGATCAAAGCGTTGGTATCCACTTCCAACATTTTCGGGTTCAGCAGACCGCTTTCCAGGTATTTTTTACGCAAAGTAGCAAAATACGCACTGACTTCTTTGAGTTTCACCAGATCCAGACCGGTATCGTATTCCGTACCGGCAAGTGCCGCCACCATGGATTCGGTTGCGGGATGCGAGGTACCCATCGACAGCGGGGACAACGCGGTATCGATCACGGACGCACCGGCTTCAATACCTTTCATCAGCACCATATCAGCGATACCGGCGGTAGCATGCGAGTGCAACTGCACCGGAATGGAAACCGCTTTTTTGATCTCTTTGACCAACGTATAGGTATCATACGGCACCAGCAGACCTGCCATGTCTTTGATACAAATGGAATCCGCACCGGTTTCTTCCAACTGTTTGGCATATTTGACAAAATGCTCAACGTTGTGCACGGGACCCGTTGTATAACTGACCGCGACCTGTACGTGCGCGCCTTTTTCCTTTTTGGCAGCTTTGATGGAAGTTTCCAGATTACGGATATCGTTGAGCGCATCAAAGATACGGATCACATCGATACCGTTCGCCACGGATTTCTGAACAAAATACTCCACAACGTCATCTGCATAATGACGGTAACCGAGCATGTTCTGACCGCGGAACAACATCTGAAGTTTTGTTTTGGGCATGTGCTTTTTGAGTGTACGCAAGCGCTCCCACGGATCTTCGTTCAAGAAACGCAAACAAGAGTCAAACGTGGCGCCGCCCCAACACTCCAGAGAATGATAACCGACCTCGTCCAATAATTCGAGAGCAGGCAACATTTCCTCGGTCGTCATGCGGGTAGCGATCAACGACTGATGGGCGTCACGCAGGATGGTTTCGGTAATACCGACCTTTGCCATTCTGATCCTTCCTTTCCCGAATTACTGCAGCGAAACCAACGGTTTGCCGGAATCGACACTGTCACCTTTGTTGACATGGATACCCGCCACAACACCGTCACGCGGCGCCATGATCTCGTTCTCCATCTTCATGGCTTCCAGCACGAGCAACACGTCACCGGATTTTACCGACTGACCGGCGGAAACCAACACGTTCACGATGGTACCGGGCATGGGAGCGGTAACCGCTTCAGCACCTGCTGCAGGAGCAGCGGGAGCAGCTGCAGGAGCGGGGGCTTCCGCAGCAGGAGCGGGCGCAGCGGCAGGAGCGGGAGCTGCAGGTGCCGGAGCAGGAGCAACTGCAGGAGCTGCCACGGGAGCGGCAACGCCGCCGATTTCTTCAACCTGTACGTCATAGGCTTTGCCGTTGACGGTAATGTTAAAACGTTTCATAAAAAATCAACCTTTCCTTTCACATTCAGGCAACTGCCTATTACAAGCGAATATTCGCGTGTTTCTTCGGTAATTTGCTGACGCGCTTACCTGCCAGCATTTCCAGCAAAGCGGCGATCCGTTCACGTGTGGTTCCCGGTGTGACGATATCCGTAACCGCACCCTGTTGCGCCGCCAACTCGGCATTGCAACACGTCTTGCGGTATTCTTCCGCCAATGCGGCACGGTCCGTCGAGGGATCCTTCATCTCGGAAAGCCGATCTTTCCACACAATGTGAATAGCGGTTTCGGGAGCAAGCGGTGCAATGGATGCGTCCGCCCAGGCAAGCGTGGCATCCGCACCTGCCAATTTACCGGCAACGGCGATATACACAGGGCCGTATGCTTTGCCGGTGATCAACGTGATCTTGGCGGTGGTCGCTTCCGCATAAGCCTGCGTCAATTTGGACGCACATTTGAGTCCTTTAAATCCTGCGGCATCCACCACGGTGATGACCGGCAGCGAGAAACTGTCACAAAAACGCATGAAGCGTGCCGCGCGGGAAGCAGCACAGCAAGAGAGCGGTTCACCTTTCAAGGTGATGATACCGCATGCCGCACCGTCAATGCGAGCCAATGCCGCAACCTCATCCTCATAGAATGCAAAAACCGAACCGGCATCGGCGATCAAAGCCGTTGCATCCTCACCTGCCACCGCAGCCGCGTTTACACTCTCATACAACGGTGCAACCGCCAGGTTGTTTGCGGGCAGATATCCAATCAGTTCGCGCGCCTTGGCAATGGCATCCTCCGCCGTATCCGCCAACACGTCTGCTTTGCTGTTATCGTCACCAACATTCAGATAGAAATCGGCATCCTTTTCAGCAATCACAACATCGGCAGCGGAAGCGATCAGTGCAGAAGACCCCACACAAGCGCCCAGTACAACAGCCACTTGCGGCACAACACCGGACAGATCGTTGGCAGATGCCAGAATATCCGCAATGGCATCCATCGCGTCAATGCCCTCTCCCAGTTTGGCACCGTCACTGTCAAACAAACCAACGATCGGCGCGCCGTTCTGTGCGGCCAAACGATACGTTGTCTTGATTTTAGCGGCGTGCGCTTTACCGACCGCACCGTTGCAAACCGTGCGATCCTGCGCAAACGCGTATACAGGCGATTCGTTCACCAGACCGTACCCGCACACGACCGGAACGGGTTGGTCCCCGTCCTGCATCAAGCGGTCCAGTTCGACAAACGTGCCTGCATCAAAAAACTGTTCCAGGCGTGCAAGCGCCTCGGATGCCTGCTTGTTCATATTGTCAACCTCCATCTCGCGGAATGTGGTAAAAAAGCCAATCCTGCGCCATGATAATTACTGATTGTAGTATACCGTATTTTGGTAAAAAATACAAGGTGTTTTCCGCACAAAAACATAAGAATTTGTCAGTTTCCGTTCACAAACGGTCACGTTCCGTGACATCCGCTGCACGGGCGCATAAAGAAATCGGGAATAAAGATGGTATATGTGCCGTTTTCCTGTGCAAACCCAAGGCGTTGCAACAACGGAAAATACAGCGGATTACAGCATATCGCATCGGTGGCAAGCGCATTGACCGCATCGTTCAGGCAAGCGCGAACCAACAATTCTTCCAGCGGTTCTTCCTTGGAATACAGTGCAAGCAATTCCATTGTATCGCGTTCAACAGCATACAGCACGTACCCCAGGTCTTGTCCGTTGCGCGACATGGTCATGGCACGCACCGGCATATCCATGCCGTGGCGCGCCGCCAGTTGCTCGGTAACCGTCTTATCGGCGGGATGTACTTCTACCATATCCCCCGGTCCCCTTTCCGTTCTTGATATATTTGGCGGCAATCTTTTCATTCACCTGCGCCGCCATCAGTAAAGAGCGCACTTCTTTGGGATCCAAAGGCCGCCATTTTCCAAGCGGCAACATTCCCAGTTTCACCGTTCCGATCGCAATACGTTTCAAGCGCACGACCGGCAAGGAAAGCGCCTCACACATTTTGCGGATCTGGCGGTTTCGCCCTTCATACAATATGATCTCCAGAACCGTTCGCGCCGGCGTTTCGGCTGTGGGCTTGTCCGTACTGATGACCGCCGCTTCCGCAGGTAACGTTTTTACGCCGTCAATGACGATGCCTTCTTGCAACTGCAACAGTTGTTCATCCGTCACTTCCGCGCGCACCGTCACGCGGTAACGTTTCGGAACGTGCGACGTCGGGTGCATCATCGCGTTGGAGAACGCACCGTCATTTGTCATAAGCAACAAGCCTTCGGAATCTTTGTCCAAACGGCCGATCGGGTACACCCGCGTCCCCACGTCTTTCACCAGATCGGCAACACATTTGCGGCCGTTTTCATCCGATAACGTCGTGATGTACCCACGCGGTTTATGTAACATGAGATACTGAAGTTCCGGCGGCGGATCGATACGCTTACCGCGCACGGTTATGACGTCGCGGCGGTCGTCCGCTTTATCGCCGAGCGTTACGGGGTGACCGTTCACACGGACACACCCTTTTTCAATAAGTTCCTCCGCTTTCCGCCGCGAGGCAACGCCGCGATCCGCGAGTATTTTTTGTATACGTACTTGTGCCATTTTTTTACTCCATTAAGGCCGTCAACAACTCTTTCAGTTGCCGCCGCCATTTTATACCGAATGTGAGCGGCGGACGTTCCGCCACCGCTTGTTCTGCCGTGATAGGATTTTCACAAACGACCGTACCGTTACGGTAATACGTCACCGTTCCCACGCGCTCACCCTGTTCAAGCGGCGCCCACAAAAAGTTCGGCAACATGACCGTTGTTGTCAGCACCTCACCTTTTAAGATCGTGACCGCTTCAGGAACAGGTGTTGCCAGTGAAACCGTACTTTGCGTCCCACCGACGACCGCCATATCCACCAATGCGGGGACCGACGGCGTTACGCTCTCCGTTTTGGAAAATCCGTATTCATACAATGCCATGTGATCGTTCCAGTAATCACCGCCGTTTAACGTGGCAATCACCAGTGTCACACCGTTTTGTTGCGCGGCAGAGACCAAACACCGTCCCGATTTTTTGGTGAAACCGGTTTTAAGACCGATCGCCGGTTCATACAACGTCAGCAACCGATTGTGATTGGTCAGTGTTATCGTGCGGCCGCTTACGGTAATCGTATCCCGCTTTTGCGCACAAAGTGAAGCAACCAGCGGGGAGCGCAACGCCGCCGCACCGAGCAACGCCATATCGCGTGCCGTGGAACCGTGTTCCCCTTCATCCAGACCGGACGGCGTCACAAAGACGGAGTTTGTCATACCGAGTGAAGCGGCTTTGCGGTTCATCAGTTCCGCAAATGTCGGCAAGGAACCTGCAGTAATCAATGCCGCGGCATTCGCCGCATCGTTTCCAGAAGAGAGCAACATCCCCGAAAGCAGATCACGCATCGTAAGCACATCCCCCGCTTGCAATCCCATGGACGACCCTTCTGTATAGAGTGCCGCCGCAGGGACCGATACCAGGCGATCGGGCGATACGTGTTCTGCGGCAACCAATGCCGTCATCAGTTTCGTCGTACTCGCCATCGGGCGTTTGGTATCGGGATCTTTTTCGTACAATACCCGCCCGCTCTGCGGTTCATACAGCACCGCCGATGCAGACGAAAGGTTTCCCACCTGCGCATGCGCCGGAAAGGCAATCAGCAGGCACAAGAAAACCCCTAACAAACACCCTTTTTTTATCATGCGCCATCCCTCCGCTATCAAGCGTATGCGATGCGCACGAGGTTTAGCCCTCTTTCTTGTCTTTCTGGAAGAAACCGCCGATACGGTCCACCACATCGGGAATCATATTCACAGCCTGATTCAGCGTATCGGGAACCGACACCATCGGCACTACACGGACATTGCCGTTCTGAACACACAAAAATGCGATCGGTACGATGGTGATACCGGCTCCGCCGCCACCGCCGAACAATTCCTGCGTTCCTTTGGTGGGTAGATCCGATCCGCCCGAAGCAAACCCGTATGCCACCCGCGAAACGGGGATCAGGGTCATACCGTCCGCAAGCGTCATCGGTTCACCGATAACGGTGTTGACATCCACCATTTCTTTGATCTTATCGATCGACAGGCCCATCAGATTCTGTACTTTGTTTTCCATGACAGGGAACCTCCTTGTTTCGTTTGGTAATCGCGCCGTAGCGCGTGAGTGTCCAAAGAGCAATGCAAACGGCAAAAAGCGGAATCACGTGTGCCGTAATATCGGCGGTCACCCGACCGTTTTCTGCTAAAAAATCCGGTGTCACCGTGATCTCGCGCCGTTTGATGCGTAAAACGGTTTGTTGCGCCGCTGTAACAGCAGGATACAGCACGGCGCATACTTGACCGGTCTTCTGCGCCGTCTGCGCCGCATCCGAACCGGCAATAAACATCGCAAGGTAAAGCTTGTCCACCGTGACCGTTCGTAGTAAACGGCGTACCGTGCTCACCGCAAGGTCTGCCAGTTGTTTGCACAACCGCACCGTTTCCCCCACACTGTCCCGTTTCAACCGTTCAGACAGATCGGATAGCGCCGCATTCGGTTTGTCCGATTCGGATTTCGCCGCTTTCGATGGTTTATCCGAGGGATACCGATAGACCGCGATACCGATAAACCGCACGCAAACATGCAAATCCTCTTGATACGTCACCCGCACAAATACGGGGATCAGCAGGATCACAAGCAACAACGCGATCAGGCACAAGACACCGTATCCGATGATGGATAGTACCGTGATCATTCCTCCGTCACCGCTTCTGTCGCCGCCGTTTCTGTTTGTTCAATAACTTCTTCCAACGTAGTTTCCACCATACGTGCTTCTTCCTCTTTTTGCGGCAACGGCGGCAATTCGTCCAGCTTGGAAATACCGAAGCACCGTAGGAAAACAGACGTGGTACCGTACAAAAGCGGTTTGCCCGGCAATTCCAAGCGGCCGCGTTCTTCAATCAGATTCTTTTGCGCCAAGCCTTGCATAACGGCACTGCAATCCACGCCACGCACCTGCTCCACAAATGCTTTGGTGACAGGCTGATTATATGCCACAATAGCGAGAACTTCCATAGCGGCTTGTGACAACGGCGTATTCCGCCGAATATCCATTACGCGGCGGATCACATCCCCGTGTTCTTTGCGGGTGCACAACTGATAGCAGTCGTCAAGACGCACCATACACAAACCGCCGGGACGCGTATTGATCTCACTCATCAGATCCCCCGCAATGCGGTGAACCGTTTCCTCATCCAGTTCCATTACTTCTGCCAGACGCGCCGCTTCCAGCGGTTCGCCGTGTGCAAACAGTATCGCCTCAAACGCGGCTTTATATTCCTTAATCTCCATCGTTTGTTACTCCCTTTTCATGGATCATCGTGACCTGCTGACGTTCTCCCTCACCGTCTACGCGGATGCGCTTGCCTTTGATGAGTTCCAACACCGCCAGGAATGTGGCGACCAACTCAGATTTGTTACGCGCTGTCGCATACAATGACCGATACGATACCGATTTACCCACACGTAAGCGACGCAACACAAAAATAATCTTAGAAGAAACCGACACGATCTTCTTTGCCACGATCGTGTGGAATGCCTGCGGAGAAGGCGGCGCCTTGCGCTGACCGCGACCCGCCGCCGCAAAATATGCATCAAACAGTACCGAAGCGGGGTGAGTGCGGCGGTACGTGTAATCCGGTTCCACTTCGGCGGGTTCACGCACAAACAAGTCACCGCCGATATACAACGGTTGCATCCGCCGTGCCGCTTCCTGGCACAGTTGATATTCGATCAGTTCGCCCGACAACTGCTGACGCAGATCGTCACCCTCCTCGTGTTTGGGCAACAACATAGCCGACTTGATCTGCACCAGGCGCGCCGCCATGTCCAAGAACTCGGTGGCAACTTCCATATCCAGGTCCTGCATGGTCTGGATCGTACCGAGGTACTGTTCCAGCAACTCATGGATCGGAATATCGTAAATATTCAGTTTATTCTTCTGTACCAGATATAAGAGCAGATCCAGCGGCCCTTCAAAATCCGGTAACTTGTACGAGATCTCCATGTGTCACATCCTCAAAACAACGCGGGCAACCCGCATATCATGCACAGCAAATTTCCGATCTTATCCGACAAAAAACTGAGCGGTGTTGACAACGCCCCCGTTGCGATCAATACAAACAGTAAAATGCGGATCTGACCCGCGTAACGGTCCATGGCAAATGCCATCCGTGCCGGCAGGATCGCCCCGAAAATACGCGAACCGTCCAACGGTGGGATCGGTAATAAGTTGAATACCGCCAACCCGATATTCACCGAAGCAAATGTCCAGACCAGCACAAGCCACGCCACCGTCACAACCGCCGCCGATGACGTGATGCTCAACACAACGCGGTACAAAAGCAACGATATCGCCGCCATGAGTAGATTGGACACCGGGCCGGCAAGCGCTACCAGCGCCATATCCCGTTTGGGATTGCGGAAGTTTCGCGGGTTGACCGGCACCGGACGCGCGTATCCGAAGCCAAACACAAACAACATAAGTGTGCCCCACAAATCCAGATGGGCAAACGGATTGGCGGTCAACCGCCCGTGCCAACGCGCCGTATCGTCCCCCAACTTATTGGCAACGAACGCGTGTGCCAGTTCATGAACGGGGAGCATGACAAGAATCAGCACCACATAACCGAACAAAATCAGCAGCAGTTGCCAAAACTCCATATGTTGTGCATTACGAATCACCGTGAACAGCACAAGGCAGTCCTCCCCATTTTTAAAATTACTCAAGATACAGTATAGCGCATTTCCCCTTAGAATACAAGAAAAAAAGCAGGTTTCTGACGGTTTTTAAAAATTTTTTCACGAGTTGCAAAAAAAAACTTGCTTTTCCAGAAGAAATCTGCTATGATACTTCCGTTGCTTTATCAAAAGGAGGTGCAGAACATGGCAAAATGTGATTTCTGCGGAAAAAGTGTTACGTTCGGTATTCAGGTGTCTCACTCGCACCGCCGTTCCAACCGCACCTGGAAACCCAACATCAAACGCGTTAAGGCTGTTGTAGACG
>JAFSIB010000117.1 GCA_017440005.1 Clostridia bacterium | reverse complement strand
TCAAACTCCGGAAGGGCGTTGCATCATTTCCGAAGAAGTGATCGCGACGATCGCCTCCACCGCGGCGGTCGAAGTACCGGGCGTGGCAGGCATGGCAACACGGCTGAAAGATCTGCGCGGATTGGTCGGCAACTCGGCAACCAAATCGGTCAGCGTTGTCAATAATGAAACTGAAATTATTGTGGATTTGTATATCAATCTGAAGGAAGGCGTGCGCATCCCCGATGTCGCGGGTGAAGTGCAACGCGTTGTCAAGAGTGAAGTGCAGTCCATGACCGGCCGCCCGGTGACCAAGGTGAACGTTCACGTTGCGGGAATCGTGCTGGAAGACAAGAAAGAAGCCGCAAAAGACGGGCAAGCAGAATAAGGCAATTGCGGTCGGCGGGTGATCCCCGCCGACCGAATCCTCTGCTGTAAAAGAAAGGCATGTGTAAGGTATGACGCGACGGGAATCCCGTGAACTGGCGTTTGTGTTATTGTTTGAAAAGAGTTTTTCGGACGCAACGCTGGCAGAAATTTTAGAAAACGCCGGTGAGGCGCGCGAATTGGCAAGTGATGCGTTTGCATTGTCGCTTGCGGAAGGTGTACTCGCGCATCTTGCGGAGATCGATGAGAAGATCTCCGCGGCATCGCATAAATGGAGTAAGGATCGGTTATCGCGGGTCACGCTGGCGATCCTGCGCCTGGCGATCTATGAGATCGTGTGGGAATCCGATATTCCGGTCAGCGTTTCCATCAACGAAGCTGTAGAACTCGCCAAGAGTTACGGCGGCGATACCGACGCATCCTTTATCAACGGCGTGCTGGGCGGGGTTGCCCGTCAGCACGAGGCATAACATGAGCTATTATATCGGGCTGGATACCAGCAATTACACGACCTCCGCCGCGGCATACGATGCAGCGACGGGGGCGCTTTGGCAAGTAAAACAACTTTTACCCGTCAAAGAAGGCGAAATGGGACTGCGTCAAAGTGACGCGGTCTTTCATCACGTACGGCAGTTGCCCGCACTTTTGGAGCAGTTGTTTGAAACCGTCGGTTCAGACGTTTCGGTCGCCGCTTTCGGCGTGTCGGACCGCCCCATGGAATCGGACGGATCGTACATGCCCTGCTTTTTGGCGGGGGAGGGAACGGCACGCTCGTTGGCGGCGGCATTCCACCGCCCGCTTTACCGTTTCACACACCAACAAGGCCACGTCATGGCGGCACTGTACGGTGCCGAAAAAATAGAACTGCGGCATGAACCGTTTTTGGCGTTCCACGTATCGGGCGGCACCACGGAAGCTTTGCTTGTCCGCCCCGACAGCGAATCGGTGATCACCTGCCAAACGGTCGCCCGTTCGCTGGATCTCAAAGCGGGTCAACTCATTGACCGCGTGGGCGGTCTGCTCGGGTTACCGTTCCCCGCGGGTCCCGCACTGGACAAGCTCTCCTTAACCGCTGAGGACGTGCGCTTGCCGCGCCCGTCTGCGGAGGGGGCAAACTGCCATCTGTCGGGGGTGGAAAACCAATGCCGCCGTTTACTCAAGGACGGCGCCGAACCCGCAACCGTTGCGCGGTTTTGCCTGCGCAGTATTGAAGCGGCGTTGTGCCACATGACCGATACCCTGCGTGCACAGTACGGCGATCTGCCCGTGGTGTATGCGGGCGGTGTCATGTCCAACACGCTGTTGCGTGCCGCGTTGCAGAATGCGTATAACGGCGTTTTTGCGCCGCCCGTTTATTCGGCGGACAATGCCGCCGGTATCGCCGTTTTGACGGCGTTGCGTGCAGGAGGTGACGTACGGTGACGGTCATCACAGTCAGTCAACTCAACCGCTATGTGCGCTCTCTGCTCGAAAGTGATGCGCATCTTACGCAGGTCCTCATCAGCGGTGAGATCAGTAACTTTGTCAATCACTACCGTTCGGGGCATCTGTACATGTCCCTCAAGGATGAAAACGCCATCGTCAAAGCGGTCATGTTCCGCTCTCAGGCGATGCAGTTGCGCTTTGTGCCGGAAAACGGCATGAAAGTAATTGCCCGTGCGCGGGTGTCCTTGTATGAAAAAGACGGTGCTTATCAAGTATACATTGACGATCTGCAGCCCGACGGCGCGGGCGCTCTGCAGATCGCTTACGAACAACTCAAAAATCGCTTGGCGGCGGAAGGCTTGTTTGAAGAATCCCGCAAACGCCGCCTGCCGCGGTACCCGCGTTGCATCGGCGTGATCACGTCGTCCACCGGTGCCGCCGTGCGCGATATTTTCAACGTGCTCGGCAGACGGTATCCGCTTGCGAAGATCGTGCTCATTCCGGTGCTCGTTCAGGGTGACGGCGCGCCGCCGCAACTCGTAAACGCTCTGCAGACGTTTGAAACCATGCGGCAGTCGGATGCCCCCGATACGCCGGACGTCATCATCATCGGCAGAGGCGGCGGATCGCTGGAGGAACTGTGGGCGTTTAACGATGAACGGGTTGCCCGTGCGGTAGCGGCATCGGTCATCCCCGTGATCTCCGCCGTCGGTCACGAAACCGATTTCACCATCTGTGATTTCGCGGCGGATCTGCGTGCGCCGACACCGTCGGCGGCGGCAGAACTGGCAGTCCCCGATATGCGCGAACTGGCGGGGCGTATCCGCTTTTTGCAAACGGCGGCATACCGTTCTCTGATAAGCGCCGTATCGCGGCGGCAGACGGCGCTGACCGCCATCACGCAAAAGCGCTGTCTTCAATCACCGCTGTATCCGGTGGAAGAACGGCAGATGCGGTTGGATCACACGGTCAAACGGTTTTCTGCCGCGGCACATCTTGCCGTCACACGTGCCGACCGTCGGTTGGCATCTGCGGCAGGAAAACTGCACGTATTGAGCCCGTTGCAGGTGATCTCGCGCGGGTATGCTTTGGTACAAAAGGAGGACGGCATTGTCCGTTCGGTTCAGGATATTGCGCCCGAAGATACCGTGTCGGTCCGTATGGCGGACGGTACACTGACTTGTCGGGTGACCGAAAAAGAGGTGCTTTCATGAAAGCGGAAATGACATTTGAACAAGCCATGGAACGCTTGGAAGAGATCGTGGCGATTCTGGAAAGCGGCAAAAGCTCGCTGGACGATTCGCTCAAACTGTTTGAAGAAGGAACAAAACTGACCGCGTTTTGCTCGGATTCGCTCAAAACCGCGGAACAGAAGATCATCAAACTGACCGGTGACAACGGACAGGAGGAACTCTGATGGCGCTTTACAGTCAACAGTTGCAACAGCATTTACAAGCGGTGGAAGACTCCCTGCCGACCTACCTGCCGCAGGGGGAGGGCATCGCCGCTATCATGCACTATGCGTGTGAGGGAGGCGGCAAACGCATCCGTCCGGTTTTGGTGTTGGAATACTGCCGTTTGTGCGGCGGTGATCCGTCGGTTGCGTTACCGTTTGCGGCGGCGATCGAATGTGTGCATTCGTACTCGCTGGTGCATGACGACCTGCCCTGCATGGATAACAGTCCTTTGCGGCGCGGCAAACCGTCTGCTCATGCGGCGTTTGGAGAAACCATGGCGTTGCTTGCGGGCGATGCTCTGCTCAACCGCGCGTTTGAGATCATGCTCGGTGCCGATACCGTCCACCCGTCGGCAGCCCTGCGCGCCGCGTTTGAACTTGCGGACAAAGCGGGCGTCAACGGCATGATCGGCGGTCAGGTGCTGGATCTGGACAGCGAGGGCAAATGTATTGATGAACCCACCCTCAAACGTCTGCAGGAAGGCAAAACGGCGGCGCTGTTACAAGCGGCGTGCCGCATGGGCGCCATTTTGGGCGGCGGCACGGAAGAACAGATCACCTGTGCCGGTCAGTACGGATATTACATCGGCCTTGCGTTCCAGGTGGTGGACGATATTCTGGATGTCACCGCCACCGCGGAAGAACTCGGCAAACCGGTCGGCAGCGACGATGTGAATGAGAAAAACACGTACGTGTCGCTTCTCGGTTTAGAGCAGGCAAAGGCGCTTGCCGCCTCATACACAACGCAGGCGATCGAAGCATTATCCGCCTTTGCGGATCACGAGGATCTGCGCGCACTCGCCGAAGCATTACTCACCCGAACACACTAAAGGACGGAATCGCATGAGTATTTTAGAAACGATTCATACTCCGCAGGACGTAAAAAATCTGTCCACGGAGGATCTGTATACGTTGTGTGACGATCTGCGTCACACCATTGTGGAAACCGTGTCCCAAAACGGCGGTCATCTGTCGTCCAACTTAGGCGTGGTGGAACTCACGGTCGCTCTGCACAAAATGTTCTCCCTGCCGCACGATCAGATCGTGTGGGACGTGGGGCATCAATGCTATTGCCATAAACTGCTCACGGGCCGTCAGGCGGATTTTTCCACCTTGCGGCAGACGGGCGGCATTTCGGGTTTCCCGCGTCCGAGCGAGAGTGAGTACGATGCGTTTGTGGTGGGCCATAGTTCCACCTCCATTTCGGCGGCAAACGGCATCGCCAAAGCCAAAGCCCTCAGCGGGGATGACGGATACACCATCGCCGTGATCGGTGACGGTGCCATGACCGGCGGTTTGGCGTATGAAGGTTTGTGCAACGCCGGCCGCAGTCACGACCGTCTGATCGTCATTCTCAACGATAATCAGATGTCCATCAGCCGCAACGTCGGCTTTATGGCGCGTCATCTGGCAAAATTGCGTACCCGCCCGCGCTACGTGCGCGCCAAGCGGGATTTTGTGACGTTACTGTCGGCGATCCCGCTGATCGGTGAACCGTTGCACCGCTTTTTCGTATGGTGGAAATATCGCTTAAAAAACGCCGTGTATCACAGCGCATCCACGTTTGATGATATGGGGCTGCATTACCTCGGGCCCGTTGACGGTCACGACCTGCCTGCGCTCATGCGTGCGTTGCAGGCGGCAAAAGAACTGGATCGTCCCGTGCTCGTGCACGTGGAAACCGTAAAAGGGCAGGGGTACACCCCCGCCGTGGAAAATCCCGATAAATTCCACGGTATCGGCACGTTTGACGTCAAAACGGGTGAATCCACCGCCAAAGCATCCCCGAATTTCTCCACCGTGGCGGGGGATCAGTTGTGCAAACTCGCCGCAGAAGATCAACGGATCTGCGTGACCACGGCGGCGATGACGGGCGGCACGGGACTGTCCACGTTTGCCCGTCAGTTCCCCAAACGCTTTTTTGACGTGGGGATTGCGGAAGAACACGCCGTCACCTTTGCTTCCGGCTTGGCGGTCGGCGGCTCTCTGCCGATCTTTGCCGTGTACGCCACGTTCTTACAGCGCGCGTACGACCAATTGCTCAACGATACCGCGATCATGAACAATCACATCGTGCTCGCCATTGACCGTGCGGGTCTGGTTCCCGATGACGGTGAAACGCATCAGGGCATCTTTGACGTACCGTTTTTATCCACGATCCCGCATACGACAATTTTCGCCCCGTCCACGTATGACGAGTTGGCGATCACCTTAAAACAAGCCGTGTATGAAACCGACGGCATCGCCGCGGTGCGGTATCCCAAAGGCGGTCAGTTCCCGCATCTGGATCTGTACAAACCGGATTACAAACCTTTCACGTACCTGCGCAACCCGTCGGCGCGTACCGTGGTGATCACGTACGGCCGTTTGTTCTCCAACGTGTTGCAGGCGGCGCGTGAGGTGCAGGATACGGCGCCGGTATCGGTGATCAAACTCACACAAATCCATCCCATTCCGCAGGATGTTCTGCGTATCGCCGGCGGTTATCGACGCATTGTGTTCTTTGAAGAAGGGTCACGTGCGGGCGGCATCGGTCAACAACTCGGCGCGCAGTTAATGGAAGGCAGATACCGCGGCAATTATGAACTTCATGCCATCGACCGTTTTGTACCCACCTGTTCGGTAGAGGATGGGTTGCGCGCTTGCGGTCTGGACGTGGACAGTATGGTTGCCGTGCTTACAAAAGAGGACAAGCCCCGTGGCAGGAAATGAGCGGTTGGATGCCCGTGTGGTCGCACTCGGCTTTGCAACGGGACGGGATAAAGCCAAAGAACTCATCCGTTCGGGTGCGGTGACTGTCAACGGTAAAACGGTGGATAAACCGTCGTACACGGTCACCGATACCGATGACGTGTCCTGCACTGCCGAACGTTCTCCGTACGTCGGTCGCGGCGGTTTCAAACTGGAGGCGGCACTGGGTGCGTTACTCCCGTTGCCGTCCCCCTGCACGGCGTTGGACGTCGGTGCTTCCACCGGCGGTTTTACGCATTGTATGCTGTTAAACGGTGCCACCACGGTATACGCGGTGGACGTCGGTCACGGGCAATTACACCCCACATTGGCGGCAGACCCCCGCGTTGTCAATCTGGAGGGAATGGATATCCGCGCGGTTGCGGATGCCATCGCCCCTCACTCTATCGATCTGGTTGCCATGGACGTGTCCTTTATATCTGTCAAAACCTTGTTGCCCGCGGTGTTGCCGTATCTGCGTGACGGCGCGCGGTTGCTCATTTTGATCAAGCCGCAGTTTGAAGCGGGGCGCGCGGCGGTCGGTAAAAACGGCATCGTGCGCGATCGCGCCACCCACGTGCGCGTGTTGCGTGAACTGTGTGACTGTTTTGCACAGTGCTCGTTATCGTTACAAGCCCTCGCGGCATCGCCTATCACGGGCGGTGCAGGCAGAGCGGACGGCAATATTGAATACATCGCCACCCTGTCCAACAATGCGGCACCCGCCGTGTTGCCGGATCTGCGGCAATTGGTGGACGGGGCGTTTACTTATCATAAGCACTGAACGGAGGTGCACCCATGATCATCACAGTGATTCCCAACAATAAAACGGCAGACGGCAAAGAGGCGTTTTTACAGGTGTGCAAAACGTTATCCGCATTGCCTGTCACCGTCACCGTCCCCGCCGATACGGCATTCCCGCCGCGGGATATGGCGGAGTTGCTCAGCGGATGTGACGTCGCAATTGCCATCGGCGGTGACGGCACCATCATCCACACCGCCAAACAAGCGGCGGCGTTCGGGAAACCGGTGCTGGGTATCAACAGCGGGCGGCTCGGTTTCACGGCAGGTCTGGAACGCACCGAACTCGGTGACCTTTCGCGGCTGATTACCGGGGAATACGATACCGAAGAACGCATGTTGCTCGATATCACCGTAGACGGTGAAAACGGCAAAGAGCGGTTCAGCGCTCTCAATGAAGCGGTCATTTCACGCGGGGCGTTATCCCGCATGATCGAAGTAAGCGTTCAAAATAACGGCGAACCCGTTTCGGATTATCAGGCAGACGGTGTCATCGTTGCCACACCCACGGGTTCCACCGCGTATTCCTTATCGGCGGGCGGTCCCATCGTGGACACGGCACTGCGGTGCTTACTGTTAACACCCATCTGCCCCCACTCGTTACATAGCCGCCCGTACATCTTTGAACAGGATGCGGTGCTTACCTTAACCCCCCTTGCAGGCGAATCTCCCGTGTTTGTCACGGTGGACGGGGAAGAAGCGATCCGTATTCAAAGCGGCGGCGCGGTATGCGTGAAACGGTCGGATACCTGCGCCAAACTGATCAAGCTTCATCACAAGCCCTTTTATCAGGTGCTGGACGATAAATTGACCAACAGAAAGGGATAAGGACATGAAAATCAAACGTCAAGCCAAAATCTTGGAGATCATTGAAGAACGCAGCATTGAAACGCAGGACGAGTTGATCCGTGCGCTGGAAGAAACGGGATTCCGTGCCACGCAGGCAACGGTCTCGCGGGATATCAAAGAACTGCGCCTTATCAAAATTCTGGACAGCAACGGCAAGTATTGTTATGCGGTCATGAACGAGAAAAGCGATCCCGTTCCCACCAAATTCCTCTCCATCTTCCAGGATGCCGTGCAAAGTATTGATTTTGCGGGCAATCTGGTAGTGGTCAAATGTATGTCGGGCATGGCACAAGCGGCTTGCGCGGCCATGGATTCCCTGCACTGGGAATCCGTTGTCGGCACGTTGGCGGGTGAGGACACCTTTGTGTGCATCACCCGCACCAATGAAAGTGCCGTGGAACTTGTGGAAGAACTCAAAAAACTGC
The DNA here is from genome assembly GCA_017440005.1 of Clostridia bacterium. Classification (GTDB taxonomy): domain Bacteria; phylum Bacillota; class Clostridia; order Oscillospirales; family Acutalibacteraceae; genus RGIG3009. The sequence continues at coordinate 3,565 of JAFSIB010000117.1, read as the reverse complement.
AACGCGGTTGAGGTGTAGACCATGTTGGATTGCTTGCACATTGAGAATATTGCCGTGATCGAGCGGGCGGATATTTCGTTTTCCGCCGGCTTTTCGGCGCTTACGGGTGAAACGGGTGCCGGTAAATCCATTGTGATCGATGCCATCAACGCCGTGCTCGGTGAACGTACGCGCCGTGACTTGGTGCGTACCGGCAGTACGGCGGCGCAGGTAACGGCGTTGTTTTCCGATTTATCGTTGAGTGTGACCGCCCAACTGGAAGCACTCGGTTACGCACCGGATGATGACGGCAACCTGCTCATCGGCCGTACCATCTCGGCGGAAGGCAAAAGCACCGCCACCATCAACGGCCGTCCCGCAACGGCGGCGATTTTGCGTGAGGTCGGCAAATGTTTGGTCGACCTGCACGGTCAGCATGAAAATCAGGCGTTGTTTTCGGCGGATAACCATCTTGTGTATCTGGACCGCTTCGGCGAACTGGATACCTATAAAGAGCAATATACCGCGGCGTACCGCGAATGGCGGCGCATCGTGCGTGAACTGGAAAGCGTGGATCTGGATGAGAGTGAAAAAGCCAGACGTCTGGACATTCTCGCGTTTCAGATCCGTGAAATTGAGGACGCCGATTTAACGGCAGGGGAAGAAGAGGACCTGCAGGCACGGCGCACCTTGTTCCGCAACGCGGAAAAAGTGGCGTCACAGTTAAGCGCCGCTCACGCGTTGTTGCTCGGTGACGAAGATACCGACGGCGCGGTATCGTTGGCAGAACAAGCCTTGTCGGCACTTAACCATGCCGTGCGCTATACGGACGAAGCCCAAAAAGCGGAAACCCCGCTTGCGGATGCGTGTGAGCAGTTGACCGAAGCGGCGGAGCAACTGGACGATCTGCTCGCTTTGCTCAATTTTGATCCACGGGAACTGGATGAAGTGGAAAACCGTTTGGAAACCATCCGCCGTTTAACCGCCAAATACGGTGCCGATACGGCACAGGTGCTGGAATTTTTAGAACAGGCAAAAGCGGAATACCGCAAGATCGAACTGTCCGATGAACAACACCGCCTGCTGGCGGCGCAAGAACAAACGGCACGCGCTGTGGCGGAACAAGCGGCAAATGCCCTCACTGATGCCCGCACGGCGGCAGCCGCACGGTTTGCCAAAGCCGTGCGTGAACAACTCACCTTCTTGGATATGCCCAACGTCACACTCACCATCCGCCGCGAACCCATTGCCCTTGGTGCAACGGGCGCGGATCGCATGGAATTTCTGTTGTCGGCAAATGCGGGCGAGCAACCCAAACCCTTGTCCCGCGTGGCATCGGGCGGTGAGTTGTCCCGTATCATGCTCGCCATCAAATCGGTTTTAGCCGATGCCGATGAAGTGGACACCCTCATCTTTGATGAGATCGATACCGGTATCAGCGGCCGCGCGGCACTCAAAGTCGGTGCGCGGTTACGCCAGACGGCGCAAAGCCGTGACCGCCGTCAGGTACTGTGCGTTACACACTTGGCGCAGATCGCGGCGCAAGCCACCGATCATTTCTTAATTGAAAAATCCGTGCGCGATGGGCGCACGTTTACCGATGTGACACGTCTTGCCGACGATCACCGTGTGCGCGAATTGGCGCGCATCATCGGCGGTGAAGTCACCCCCGCCGCCGTGCAGGCGGCACGCGAGATGCTGGGAGGTGCGGCAACGTGAGCGGATACGGTGATTTTGCCTCGTTTTACGATGCACTCATGACAGACGTCGACTATGCCGCCCGTGCGGCGTATTTGCTTAAACTGTTCGAGCGTCACAGCACCCGCCCCCGCACCGTATTGGATATTGCGTGCGGATCGGGCAGTTTGTGCGCGGAATTTCTCAAACACGGCGTGGATCCTATCGGCGTGGATGCCTCGGAATCCATGCTCATGTGCGCCCGTGAAAAACTCGGTGCTGAGGTTCTGCTGTTGGAGCAGAATATGTGCAACATGGATCTGTACGGCACGGTAGACGGCGCGGTGTGTATTCTGGACAGCTTGAACCATCTGTGTAAAACCGCGCAACTCGCCGCGGTATTCAACCGTGCGCGGCTGTTCATTGAACCGAACGGGCTGTTTATCTTTGATGTCAATACCCCGTATAAACACCGTGAGGTGTTGGGAAATCATACCTTCGTGACCGAATCGGACGATATGATGTGCGTATGGCGCAACCGGTATTGCAAACGAACGGGCGAGGTCGCGATCCAACTGGATTTCTTTGTGGAAGAAACCGCCGATACTTATACACGGTACGTAGAATCGGTGCGCGAGCGTGCCTACAGCGAGAACACGTTGCGCCGCTTATTGCAACAAAACGGCTTTGAAACGGTGGCTGTGTATGCCGATATGACGTTTGAGGCGCCCGCCCCCGACTGTGAACGGTGGGTGTTTGTCGCACGCAGTACCCGCACCGCTGAACAGGCAAAACGCGGGGAATAAATCGCAAGGGGAGCGAATAGTAATGGGTAAAGCAATACGTTGTTTAACCACCGATGCCACGGTGATGGCGATCGCCATGGACGCGACCGACATTGTGGCACGTGCCGAACAGATCCATCAGACGTCGGCGGTGGTCACCGCCGCGCTCGGTCGGTTGTTAACAGCGGGTTCGTTGATGGGGATCATGTTAAAAAACACCGAAGATTCCGTCACACTCAAAGTCAACGGCGGCGGCCCCGTCGGTCAGTTGTTGGTGGTGTCGGACGGCAGGGGAAACGTGCGCGGGTATGCGCAAAACCCCGTGGTGGAGATCCCGCTGAAAGCAAACGGCAAACTGGATGTCAGCGGCGCGGTCGGCACGGACGGCTTGTTATACGTCCTGCGCGATACCGGTGCTCCCGAACCGTACGTAGGTTGTACACCGCTCGTATCGGGTGAACTCGCGGAAGATATCACGTCATATTACGCCGGCAGCGAGCAGATCCCCACGGTGTGTGCGCTCGGTGTGTTGGTCAACCCCGATCTGACCGTCAAAGCGGCGGGCGGGCTCATCATCCAACTGTTGCCGTTCTGCCCCGATGAGGTCATCGACAAACTGGAAGCCGCCATCGCGGCACTCCCGTCCATGACCGCCATGTTGTCCGGCGGACTTACTCCCGAGGATATTCTCAAAAAAGCGCTGGACGGCTTTACGTTTGATATCATCGATACCTATGAACCCGCATACCGTTGCACCTGCTCGCGTGAAAAAGTTACGGGTGCTTTGGCGGCAATGGGGGACGAGGAACTGCGTTCGTTACCGGATGAAAACGGCACGGTAGAAACCACCTGCAGCTTTTGCGATAACGTGTATACGTTCACCAAAGAGGATATTGAACGCATAATCGCAGATCGGAAATAACTTTTTTTAAAAAGTTGAAAATTTCAGTTGACATTTTGAATATGGTGTAGTATTATAGATTGCGTCGCTAGTGACGGCGACGCTTCACGGAAGCATAGCTCAGCTGGTAGAGCACCTGCCTTACAAGCAGGGGGTCACAGGTTCGAGCCCTGTTGTTTCCACCAAATATGGCCCGGTAGTTCAGCTGGTTAGAACGCTAGCC
>JAFSIB010000116.1 GCA_017440005.1 Clostridia bacterium | reverse complement strand
TCGCCGTTTTCAAGGGTGATATAGCCAACACCGAAACGCATACCGATGCTTCTGGAATACGCGTCGATATCTTTTTCGAATGCCTTTTTGCCGTCTTTTTTGGCAAGGTAGTTTGCAACAATGCCGCGCACCAATTTATTCTTGAACGGTACGGTTCTGCCGTTGAATTCCAAGAATTCGTGTTTGGCAAAGAAGTCGGTCAGGTCTTGGATTTCCAACGGATTGCGCAGGTCGGGTTTATCGGTGCCGTATTTGAGCATCGATTCCGCAAACGGAATTCGTTTGAACGGCGGTTTGGATATCTCTTTGTCGGAGAATTTCTTAAAGGTGTTATACACCACTTCTTCCGCTACCGCGAACACGTCTTCCTGCGACGCAAAGGACATTTCAAAGTCCAACTGATAAAATTCACCGGGGGAGCGGTCCTGACGGGCGTCCTCATCACGGAAACAGGGCGCGATCTGGAAATAACGGTCAAAACCCGATGCCATCAACAGTTGCTTGAACTGTTGCGGGGCTTGGGGCAGAGCGTAAAACTTACCCTTGTGTTTGCGGCTGGGCACCAGATAGTCACGTGCACCCTCGGGCGAAGACGCGGTCAGAATGGGGGTCTGGATCTCCATGAATCCGAGGTCTTCCATCTGACGGCGCAGATAACTTAAGATCTTGGAACGGAGTACAATGTTATCGTGGATCTTGCGGTTGCGCAGGTCGAGATAACGGTATTTCAGACGCACGTCTTCACGCGTTTGCGTGGACGCGTCGATCTCAAACGGCAGACCGAGTTGGCACGGACCGAGCACTTCGATCTCGGTGGCGCGCACTTCGATCAGACCGGTGCTGATCTTCGGGTTGACGGTTTCTTCATCGCGTTTTGTGACGGTACCGCGCACCAGCACCACGGTTTCTTTGGTGATGCCTTTGAGCAGGCTGTCATCCGAAAAGACGATCTGGGTGATGCCGAAATGATCGCGCAGGTCGACAAACAAAACGCCGCCGTGGTCGCGCACGGTATCGATCCAGCCGGTCAGGACGACTTCACTGCCGATGTGATCAACGGTCAGTTCGTTACAAGTGTGAGTTCTCAACATGTTTTTGTTCCTCCATACTATGTTTTGGGCATTGTTTGAGGCAAAAGAAAAGACTTTCGCCCCACCAACATGGGACGAAAGTCCGAAAACTTCCGCGATACCACCCAAATTGACCGCTTATTAAAAGCGATCCTCTCGTTACATCTTGACGCGATGAACGTGCGGTTCTACGGCCGAAAAGCGGCTTTCTTCCGCAGGCTCCGGAGTGTTTTTCTTGCAGTGCCGAACGCCGCTTTTCATCTGCCGCGGCTCTCTGTGGAACGAACGATCTGCAGTACTCGCTCTTTCATTGCCTTTTAATACTCTTATACTATACTCAAAAAGTTGCGGTTTGTCAACAAAAATTTCTTACCGATAGTATGCGCCGATTTTCACAAAAATACATAAAAAAACAGCCGCAACACCGTTGCGGCTGTATCGTTATTCAAATAAGGGCGTTGAGAAATACCGCTCGGCGGTATCGGGCAATACGGTGACCACCCGCTTGCCACGTCCGAGTTTTTTGGCTAAGCGCAACGCGGCTGCCACGTTGGTGCCGCTGGAAATGCCGCACAAAATGCCTTCCTTGGCGGCAAGATCCTTGGACGTTTGCAACGCTTCCTCGTCTTTGACAATGCACACGTCATCGTAAATGGATTGATTGAGAATGGCGGGGATGATGCCGTCACCAATGCCCATTTGTACGTGTGTACCGATGGAACCGCCCGACAGGATCGCCGCATTTTCGGGTTCCACCGCCCAGATCGTCATCGTAGGGTTTGCTTCCTTGAGCACTTCGCCGATACCCGTGATGGTGCCGCCCGTGCCGATACCCGAACAGAATCCGTCGATCGGACCGTCCACTTGGGTAAGAATTTCTTTGGCGGTGGCGGAGCGCTGAATGGCGGGGTTCGCGGGATTTTCAAACTGTTGCGGCACAAATACGCGGGGGTCTTCCTCTTTCATTTTGAGCGCCAGTTGCAGACATTCCTCAATGCAAAGACCGATGTTGCCTGCATCGTGCACCAAAATGACTTCTGCACCGTACTGACGCACCAGCAACCGCCGTTCTTCGCTGACGGAATCCGGCATGATGATCTTGACGGGATACCCTTTTACGGCACCTACCAGCGCCAAACCGATACCCTGGTTACCGCTGGTCGGTTCCACAATGACGGTGTCCTTGCCGATGAGTCCTTTTTGCTCGGCATCGCAGATCATGTTGTACGCGGTGCGCGTTTTGATGGAACCGCCGACGTTGAGCCCCTCAAATTTTACCAGTACCTCGGCATCGTCGGGACCGATCATATGATTCAGGCGAATGATCGGCGTATTGCCCATCGCCTCCAAAATTGTGTTGCAGATCATAACGATAAAACCCCTCTATCCTAACTGTCTAATACAGTATACTCAAGAGGGGTCAAAATGTCAATTCTTATACGCGGACTTTCACCACGATTTTTGTGACGGGTTGCGGATCACCGTTTGGGCATATACACGGGCGATGAACGTCGTGCGGAAAGTAAATACCGTAATCACCTGCCCGTAACACAGAAACGACGGCGCAGTCTTCGTTTTCAAAAAACTGCACGTCGCTTTCGGCATTGTATTCGGTGGACGCGGTCGCTTTTGCAATATCCCAGACGTCAATCCGTTCCGCACCGGATACGACACACTGAATGTCGATGTATTGCCGATGCGTTTCGGCTTTGGCATCTTCCGGTTGTCTGGTTGTATAGTCCTGTATTATAGCAAACAAGTCTTTACCGTCGATCTCGTATCTCCCGACGGCGAGATTTTCGGCAACCGCCTGTTTGATAAACGCAAACGCCGCCTTGAATGACGGGTGTACGCTGTGATACAGTTCATCATGTGCTAACGTGTCAATAATCATTGTACTTGTCTCCTTCTATAACTGTAATTCCATATAAAACTCCACGCCGTCCGTCAGATTCCGCACTCCGTACGGGGCGTTGTGCACGTTGAGGATCGCCGCCACAACCGACAACCCGATTCCCGTTCCGCCGTAAGCGCGGGTGCGGGCTTTGTCCACTTTGTAAAAACTTTCCCAAATGTGCGGCAGATCGTCTTCGGGGATCGCTTCACCGGTGTTGAACACGGAAAGCCGCACCGCGTTTCCGTTTGACACTTGCAAAAGCACCTCAATGCGCCCGTTTTCCGACACGTGATGCAACGCATTGGTGAGGTAGTTGGTGACCACCTGCTCGATCAGCAACGCATCCCCCCACACAAAGCACGGCTCGCTCGGTAAGGACGGCAACGCGACGGCACGTTGTGCAAACAACGGCGCATACCGTTGTAAAACACGCGTGATCAACGCCGCCAGATCAAACCGTTCAATGGTGAGTTCCTCGCTGCCCGATTCAAGTTGCATGAGGGTGTTGAGTTTCATCAGCAACTGTGACAGTTTTTGCGCCTCATCCTCAATCACCGTGCAGTAATACGCGCGGTCGGCGGGATCGGCGGCAATGTTTTCATGCAGGCCTTCCGCATACGTCTGAATCAGCGCGATCGGCGTTTTCAGTTCATGGGACACGTTGCGGATAAACCGCGCGTGTGCTTCATTCTGCCGCGCGGTCTGTTCCATATCCTGTTGCAGGCGCAGGTTGGCGGTTTTGAGTTCCGATAAACTTTGTTCCATGGTTTCGGACACGGTGTTCAGACTGCGCCCGAGATCTGCCAGTTCATCCTGCCCGTTACCGGTGTACCGCGCGGAAAAATCCAAACGCGCCATCTGCGTTGCCATGCCGGATAACCGACGGATGGGACGGGTGAACACCCGTGCCACGAACAGGGCGAGTACCAGGCTGACCGCCAGCAACACGGCGGTGATCCACCACAACGAACGGTTGGCAACGGCAATGGTGTCCCGCATGTTCCCAAGCGGCAACTGCAACATCACATAGATCCCCTCAGGCGTTTTGCCGTACAGCGTCAGGGTGGTGCCGTTTGCCTGACTTCGTGAGGTGACGGTATACGTGCCTGCGGCAATGGCGGGCGGTTGTTCCATCATGATAAGCGGGCCTGTCAGCCGTTCGGTGGTGTACAATACCTGATGCGCAGACAGAACGGTTGCCGTCATGTTGTGTTCGGTATGATACGGTTCCAAAACCGCCACAATATCCTGCCGCTTGGCGATCGCCGCGGCGGTATCGCGATAGGCGGTGGTCAGCAGTGCCGTCTGTTCGTTCTCATACACGTGTAAAAACGCAAAGTTATTGAACAAGAGATTCAGTAACAACAACGCCGAAAGGCACAGTAACAGTACCGCAAACACCTTACCCGCAACCGAACGGAAGAAACGGTTAAGTACGGTCATTCGGTGCCTCCCTCAAATCGGTAACCGATACCGCGGACCGTTTTGATCTGCTCACCGGCATCCCCGAGTTTACTGCGCAGTTTTTTGATATGAGTATCCACCGTGCGGGCATCGCCGTCATAATCGTACGACCACACGTTGTTTAAGATCTGATCGCGGGATAACGCAACGCCGCGGTTGGTGCTCAGATACTCCAGCAACTGAAATTCGGTGTACGTTAAGGCAACGGCGGTGTTGTCCACGAACACTTCCCGCGCCAACGCATCAATGCGCAAGCGGGACGGCGATTCCAACACGGCATCGCTTTTGCGCCGCAGGATCGCTTCAATGCGGGCGGAGAGGATCTTTAAACTGAACGGCTTGGCGATGTATTCATCCGCGCCCAGTTCAAACCCTTGCAGTTCATCGGCTTCTTCGCCGCGAGCCGTCAACATGATCACGGGTGTTTTGTGTGTTTTGCGGATCTCGCTGAGCACCTGCCACCCGTCCATACGCGGCATCATCACGTCCAGAATCACCAGATCGGGATGGTGAGTGCGGAAGGATTCCAAGGCTTCTACGCCGTCCCCGGCCTCCACCGTTTCATATTCTTTGATGTGCAGATAATCCGCGATGACACGGCGCATACGCACCTCATCATCGACAATGAGAATGGTGGGACGTTTCATGTTATCACCTTACTTTAAATCGATCGTGATACGGTCGGCCGTTTCAAACGAAGCGCCGCCCGTCAGCACGGCGATCAGACTTTGATACAACAAAAGCGGGTCCTGCAGGAACTGTTCCTGCACCTGCTCGGCCTGCCGATCATCGGCAACCAGCAACGTAAAGGTGAGCAAAGGTGTTTCACCGCCGCCCACGGTGCAGGTGACGGTATACCCGTTTTCGGTTTTCTGAATATCCACGTGATTTTCCTGCTCGTTGCGGCGGCGGGATAATAACCGAAGCGCCGCTTTGACCGACCGCTCGCGCAGGGTATAGGGAATATGATCCACCAATACGTTGGTGGCGTGCGCGCCCTCTGCCGTTACCGTAAGGGTGCCGTCTTCCTGCTCGCACAGATTGTGCAGTTCAATGAGTTCGTCAATGGCGGCGCTGGTATCAAAAAAGTTTGCCATACCGTCTGCGCACACAATATCGAGCACGTCATTGCGCGAGATCGGACCGCCCGCATTACCCAGCATATAGCAGATAAGCAGTTTAATCTCGTTTCGCGTATGCAAGCCGCCCGGTTCCACACCGGCGGAAAAGGTATCGTAATTCATACAAAGATCCTCCGTGAATCGGCATATATAAGAATAGTATATCAAAGGAACCGCCCTGCTGTCAACAGCAGGGCGGTGTCTTATACACGTATTATCTCGGCATCAAACAACGCCGCTTCTTCGGGAGAATGGGTGACAAGCACGATCGGCTTGCCCGCAAATTCCCGCAGGATGTATGCGGCGATCTGTTCTTTGAGCGCCTGATCCAATCCGTTGAACGGTTCATCCAACAACAGTATATCACCGCCGTGAGCAAACGCCCGCGCCAGCGCCACACGCCGTTGCATGCCGCCGCTGAGTTCATCGGGGTACCGCTCGGCATCGTCTTGGAGTGCGACCGCAGAAAGAGCGGCGTCAATATCCGCATCGGGTGCCACCAACGTGAGGTTTTGCCGTACCGTGAACCACGGAAGCAGGCGGTTGTCCTGAAACACCATGGTAATGCGCGCATCGGGCGGTCGGGTGACCGTTCCCGCCTGCGGTGTTTCCAGTCCTGCGATCAACCGCAGCACCGTGGATTTCCCGCATCCCGATGCCCCGAACAGACAGGTGACACGGTCAGGGGACACGGTGAGCGACAGATCCGAAACGACCGGCGTTTGATCATACGCAAAGGATACACGGTCAAGTGTTATCATGTGTCTCCTCCTTTCGGCGGGCAGACGCGGTCAGCCGCATGAGCACCCGTTCCAATAGGATGCTCATGATAATGACCACCGTAGTCCACGCAAACACCTCGGGCGTTTCCAGGTAGATCTTGGCATCCTGCAATTGACTGCCGATCGCCAGTTGCGGTTGGCAGATCACCTCTGCCGCCACACCGGATTTCCACGCGAAACCCAACCCGTTCACACACGCGGTCACAAAAAACGGTTTGACCGACGGAATATACAGGGCGGTCAGTTTCCGCAACGGGCGTACCCCGTAAAGAGCGGTCATCTCCACCAAGGCGGGATCGGTGCGGCGAATTCCTTCCTCCACGTTGACCCACACGATGGGCAGAACCATCAAAAACGCGATGAACGCGGGGGTAATATCGTCATGGATCCATACCAATGCCAGAATGATGAACGAGGCAACGGGCGCCGCGCGGACGATGTGCAACAAAGGGGAGAACACCGCCCGTACGAGTGCAAACCGCGCGGTCAGTACCGCCAGTACCGTTCCCAAAAGCAATGCCGCGCAAAATCCCAGTACAATGCGTGTCAGTGACGTTGCCACCGATCCCCAAAATTCGGCGGTGGGTAACAGACCCCACAACGTTTTACAGACGGCAAGCGGGGTAGGGATGAGGATCTCTTGCTGTACCAATGCCGCCAATCCCCACCATACGGCAAGCCAAAACGCCGTTACTGCCGCCGCGCGCAGAAAGCGCCGCCACTTATCCCGCATAATAGAACGCGTCATCGGGCAGTTTACCGCCGATGGCTTTGGGGTTGGCGTTGAACAACACCTGATAGTAACCGGCGATCTGTTGTTTCATCTCAGCACCCGCCACAAAGGTGAGTTCACAGTTCGGGATCGCTTTTTTGGCAATCGCGGCTTTGGGGATGATCCCGTACGTTTCGCACAAGGCGGCGGTGGCTTCTACGTCAGCGGTTTTCTCAATAGAGGCTTTGTATTCTTTGAGGAATGCGTCCACCGCTTCCTTGTTGTTCTGGAGGAACTCTTTGCGCACCGCCACGCATCCCATCATGAGTTTACTGCCTTCATCGGCAACCTTTTCCCACTCCGTGTTCATGGACAACGCCACGCGGATGTCTTTATTTTGCGCCGTCACGGCGGATACGTTCGGTTCGGGGACCATGGCGATGGTTGCTTCACCCTTAATCATTTTGGCGTTGAGTGCATCGTTTTGCTCTTCAAATACGATGGTCACGTCTTTATCGGGATCCAGACCGTTTTTGGTCAGCACATACCGCAAAATGTATTCGGGGTTGGCGCCTTTACCGGTGGAATACACCGTTTTGCCTTTCAGATCGGCAATGGACTGAACGGTGTTGCCGTTTTCCAACAGATACAGCACGCCCAGCGTGTTCACCGCCAGTAACTGCACGTTGCCGTTCGATTTCTGGTACAGAGCCGCCGCCATGTTGGTGGGCACCGCCGCAATGTCCAGACCGCCCGATGCCGCCACCAGTTTGGTGCCGATCTCATCGGGAGCGGAACCCACGGTGAAGTTGTAATCGTTGACGGTGTCACCGGCTTCATCTGCCGCCATCAGGTGTACCGCGCCGATACCGGTCGGGCCCTTGATCATGCCGACATTGACCACGGTCTTTTCGGCGGGTTTTTGTGCACAACCGCTTGCCATGCCGACAAGCAGTAACAAGACGAGCACTAAACTGATTACTTTTTTCATAATACTGTTTCTTCCTTCCTTATGGTATACGATAGGTGTTTCCTTCTTTGATGAGGATTCCCTCACGCAGAAGTGTGTCCAACGAACGGTACAAACTGGATCGCCCCATGTTGAGGGTGTTCGCCAGTTCGGTCATGGTACCGTTTACGCGGATGACGCCGCGTTCATCCTGCAGGGAGAGCAGGTGATGATACAGGCGGTTTTCCGTGTTTCCCACAGTGAGTGCCGATACCTTGCGGTTTAAAAAGCGGATACGCCCCGATAAAAAACGGATGTACTGCTCCGCCACGCTTGGAAACGTTTGGAGCAACTGCGACATGGTTTCCTGCGGGATAAACCACACGGTGGTATCGTGATCCGCGGTGATCTCGGTCACGTAAGCATCCGATTGCGTATCAAACAACGCCGCTACACCGAACAGATCCCCCGCGTGCAGGTGATTGATCACCACCCCCGGTGCCGCTTTCCCGCACGACCGCACAATGACCGATCCCGAAAGGATCAACCCGACCGCACGGCGGAACGTGTGTGTGGTGTACACGCAGTCCCCGCGCCGATACGTTACGGGTTCTTCCAACTGTGCCGCCACGGTGTGCAGGTCACACTCGGATAATTCCCGAAACAGAAAAAACGCGGATAACGGGTGCGCGGATGCCATCGGCTTCACCTCCTGTTCGTTTGTGTAAAGTGTCCCATTTGGGACACTTTACTATAGTATACGCGAACCGTACACAAATAGCAAGAGAAAAGTGAAAATTTTTTTGGATTTTTTGCGGGGGATTTACTTTTTAAGAAAATTGTGGTATGGTAACAGTAATGTATTCTCCAAGGAGGAATTTAAACATGAAAAAGTACGCAGCGATTGTACTGGCAGTATTATTGGCAGTCAGTATGTTGTGCACCGGTGTCAGCGCGGAAGAAGCGGGATCGAATGAACCCACAACCACTACCGCCGCACCGAGTGTGCTTTCGGTTACGTTGAAATTGGATATCAGCGATGAGGGTCAGGTCACCGTAACGGCGACCGACAGCAACGGCGCACCGGCAAACGGTTATGCGTTGTCCTTGATCGTCAACAATATGGCCTATAACGCCAAAACAGAAAACGGTAAACACGTTTCCCCGTTCACGGTGGATGCGGGAAACAGCGCTTCGGTTGAAGGATTACGGACAGAGTGTGAAAACGGCGTCATTTATGATGCGGCTTCCATGATCTCCAAAGACCG
>JAFSIB010000115.1 GCA_017440005.1 Clostridia bacterium | reverse complement strand
GGAAGCTTCCACTTTGGGCTTCGGAAAATACTTTTCCGATCACATGTTTTTGATGGATTATTCCCGTGAAGAGGGTTGGCATGATGCACGCATTGTGCCGTTTGGCCCGATCGCGTTGCATCCCGCATCCACGGTGTTGCATTACGGCTCGGAGATCTTTGAGGGGTTAAAAGCGTACCGCCGTGCAGACGGCAAGGTACAACTGTTCCGCCCGCTGGAGAATATCCGCCGTATGAACCGTTCGGCAGAGCGTATGTGCTTGCCGACCATTCCGGAAGAAGATGCGCTGTACTGCCTCAAAGAATTTGTGAAATTTGAGCAGGAGTGGACGCCTTCCGCAGCGGGAACGTCCTTGTACCTGCGTCCGTTCATGTTCGGTAACGATGAAACCCTCGGTGTGCACGCCGTGCACAATGCCACCTATGCGATCATTGCTTCGCCCGTGGGTAGCTACTACAAAGAGGGCATCAACCCCGTTAAGATCATGATCGAAGATCAGGATGTGCGTGCGGTTCGCGGTGGTACCGGTGAGGCAAAATGCGGCGGTAACTACGCGGCTTCCAACCGTGCAGGCGAGCGTGCCGAACAAAAAGGTTATTCGCAGGTATTGTGGTTGGATGGCGTTGAGCGCCGTTATATTGAAGAAGTCGGTGCGATGAACGTTATGTTTAAGATAAACGGCGAGATCGTCACCCCGATGTTGTCCGGTTCGATTCTGCCGGGTATCACCCGTAAATCCTGCATTGAAGTGCTGAAAAAAGCCGGTTACACGGTTTCGGAGCGCTTGTTCAGCATCGATGAACTGGAAAAAGCCATGCAGGACGGCACGTTGGAAGAAGCATGGGGTTGCGGCACAGCAGCCGTTGTTTCGCCCATCGGTGAGTTCTGCTATAAAGGCGTCCAACATGCTGTGAACGATGGCAAGATCGGTGAGGTCACGCAAATGTTGTATGACACACTGACCGGGATCCAATGGGGCAAGACCGAAGATCCCTTTGGCTGGACCTGCCCGCTCGACTGATAAGATGAAAAAGAGATGGTGTTTGCCATCTCTTTTTTATTTTGAAAAAAGTATTGACAAACTGAAAATCCGATACTATAATGTATAACATATTTCAAATGCGTTGATGGAGATTTTTTCGTTTCGCAAACCGTTACAGAGAGCCGCCGTTGCTGTGAGGGCGGTACGGAGGAAATGAGAATTCTGGCTCCTGAGCAGAGTGGCTGAAAAGGTTTCCCAGTAGGCTGCTACGGCATGCTCCGTTATCATGGCAAGGAACTTGTTGGAGTTCTTTTGAGAGGACCGTTTTGTAACGGTAATCAGGGTGGTACCGCGGAATTTGTTGTTTCGTCCCTGAGGTCGTATGGCCTCAGGGACTTTTTTATTTCAATTCACAGTATGTGAGAAAAAGGAGCAGATCATTATGAACCACATTCAAATCGCAGACACAACACTGTGCATGCAGGACAACGCGTACAGTTTCAAAGAGAAACTGGAGATTGCCCGTCAGTTGGAGAACTTGCACGTGGATATTATTGAACTACCTGCGATCGCGGCAGGGAAAGCCGATATTTTGTTGGTTCGCACGATCAGTACGTTTGTGAAAGACGGCATTGTATCGGTTGCCGCCGGTTTAACCGCAGACAGTATTCAAGATGCAGTTTCGGCGTTGCAGAATGCGGCACATCCCCGTGTGCGCATTGAACTGCCGTTATCGCCGGTTGGTATGGAATATACCGCGCACCGTAAACCTGCTGCGATGATCGATTGGATCCGTACCGCTGTGACAACTGCCGCTGAACAATGCGCGGATGTGGAATTTTGTGCTGTGGACGCCACCCGTACGGATATCGCATACTTGAAAGAAGCCTTATCCGAAGCGGTTGTTGCCGGTGCCAAATCCGTCAGTATTTGTGACAGTACCGGCGAGATGTTGCCGGATGATTTTGCCGCATTTGTTGCGGAGGCAACAGACGGTATCACCGTTCCGGTTGCGGTGCGTTGTGACAATCAAAACGGTCTTGCCGCTGCGCAGGCAATTTTAGCGGTTCGCCGCGGTGTTTCCTGCGTAAAGACCGACGTACAAGGCGTTACGGTGCCGCTTGCGGTCTTTGCCACCATGGTGAAGAATTGCGGCAATACTTACGGTTTTGAAAGCCGTATTCGGTACACGCAAATGAACCGCATCATGAAGCAGATCAGCTGGGTGGCGGATAAATCCAGCAGTACCGCTGTTGCGCCTGCGTTTGGCGGGGAGGATGTCGGTATTCATCTGGATGCCAAGGACGATAAAGACGCCGTGATCGCTGCCGCGATGAAACTCGGTTACGATCTGTCCGAAGAGGATCAGAATAAGGTATATGAAGAGTTTTGCCGTGTTGCTGAAAAGAAAACGGTCGGTGCTAAGGAGCTGGATGCGTTGATCGCCAGTGTGGCGTTGCAAGTACCCGCTACGTACACACTGGAAAACTACGTGATCAATACCGGCAGCGTGCTCGCTGCCAGTGCACAGATTACCCTGCAAAGTGAAGGAAAGATTCTGCAGGGTATCAGCACGGGCGATGGCCCGATCGATGCGGCATTCCGCACTATTGAACAGATCATCGGCCGTCATTTTGAAGTGGATGATTTCCAGATTCAGTCCGTCACCGAAGGTCGCGGCGCCGTGGGTAACACGCTCATTAAACTGCGTTCCGGTGGCAAGGTGTATTCCGGCAACGGTATTTCCACCGATATCATCGGCGCGAGTATCCGTGCCTATTTGAGTGCGGTCAACAAGATCGTCTATGAGGAGGCATAACCCATGAAATTCTCATTTTCAACCAAGGGTTGGCACGAGAATACCTTTGAAGAGTTTTGCGATATTGCGCAGGATCTCGGCTTTGAAGGTATTGAACTGCACAACATTCATAACCGTCTTTTTACGGCAAAAGACGGCGCGTTTCATGATTACACCGCGGCTTCCACTCTGCGCCGCTTATATGAGAAAAAACTGCAGATTCCTTGTATCGATGCGATCGGTGATATCGCCGATCCTGCCGCTACCGATGCTTGTGTTGCGGAGATCCGCAAATGCCTGGAGATTGCTCAGAATTTGAAAATTCCGGCAATCCGTGTGCGTGCCGAAGCCAAAGAAGCGGCAAAAGAAGCGGTGGAAACGGTCTATACGGTTCTGAACACGGTGTTACCGGAAGCGGAAGAGTGCAACGTATCGTTGTTGGTGGAAACCGCCGGTTTGTTCGTCAACACCGCCACGTTACGTGATCTGTTGGATCGCTTTGCGTGCGATCACGTTGCCGCTCTGTGGAACATGGCGGCCGCCTATCTGGGCGCCGGCGAAGATCCCGATGACATTATTAAGAATCTCGGTGCGTATGTTCGTCACGTACACATCAACGATGCCGAAAAAGACGGTGACCGTGTGGAATACCGTCTGCTCGGTGAAGGCGTGTTGCCCATTGCGGATATGATGTTGGCACTCCGTTCGGTGAACTACGATGGCTATATTTCGCTCGTTTGGGATCCCACGTGGTGTGAAGAACTGGACGATATGGAGATCATCTTCTCGCAGTTCGTCACCTACATGAAACCGTTCGGCGATACCTCGCGCAACGAAAAGACGCTGTACTATAACCGTGCCCATACCGGTAAATACATTTGGGAAAAAGACCGCTTGATCGATGCCACGTTCTCCCAGGTGTTGGATCGCGTGGTGGAGGAGTTCCCCGATCAGTATGCGTTCAAATACACAACGCTGGATTACACCCGCACGTACAGCGAATTCCGTGACGATGTGGACGAGTTTGCCCGCGTGTTGATCGCACTCGGCGTCAAAGCCGGTTCGCACGTGGCGGTATGGTGTTCCAACGTGCCGCAATGGTACATTGCGTTCTGGGCAACTGTGAAACTGGGCGCCGTTCTTGTGACGGTCAATACGGCATATAAAATCCACGAAGTGGAATATTTGTTACGTCAATCCGATACCCATACGTTGATCATCACGGAGGGCGCCAAAGATTGCCGTTACGGCGATATTATCGCAGAACTGTGCCCCGAACTGGAAAACGGTAAACCGGGTTCTCCGCTGCATACACGCCGTTTACCGTTCTTGCGCAACGTGATCACGGTTGGTTTCCGTCAAAAGGGTTGCCTGGAATGGAACGAGGCACTGGCACTTGCTGAGCAAGTACCGGTGGAAGAAGTGTACCGTATGGCGGCGGCAGTGGATAAGGACGATGTCTGCAATATGCAGTACACGTCCGGTACTACCGGTTTCCCCAAAGGTGTTATGCTCACTCACTATAACGTGGTGAACAACGGTAAATACATCGGCGACCACATGGAATTGTCCACCGCGGACCGTATGATGATTCAAGTGCCGATGTTCCATTGCTTCGGTATGGTGCTGTCCATGACCGCTTCCATGACGCACGGTGCCACCATGTTACCGTTGCCGTATTTCTCGCCGAAACCGGCTCTGGCATGTGTGCATAACGAGCACATTACCGCATTCAACGGTGTGCCGACCATGTTCATTGCCATGATGCAACACGAAGATTTCGCCAAAACCGATTTCTCGTATATGCGGATCGGTATTATGGCAGGTGCCAACTGCCCGGCGGATCTGATGAAAAAAGCAACGGAAGTCATGAACATG
>JAFSIB010000114.1 GCA_017440005.1 Clostridia bacterium | reverse complement strand
AGATCCACATCGAATACGACGGTATCGGCTTTATCCCTTTGGAAGAACTTGCGAAAAAGGAAACGGCGTGACCGAAGTCACGCCGTACCTTGAAAACAGTCGTTTTCAAGCATTTTTCAAAATAACTGTTTTACGAAGCCCCGCCTATCGGCAGGGGGTGTTTTACAGTTTCAAGAATTGTCGGTTATACACGCACCGTTTTGCTCTGCTCTTTATGCATGTACATGGCGTGGTCTGCCTTGGAAAACACGTCTTCATATACGGTGTCAATGTTGGGGTCAAACAACGCCACGCCGCGCGCCACCGCTACCGGCACCTGGTTGTTGCACACGCTTACGAAATCGTGTGCATACGCATCGTCCAACTTCTCCAGCAACGTGCGATACTGCTTGTAGTCCTCTCCTTGCAGCAGCACCGCAAACTCATCGCCGCCAATGCGGAATACCGCACTGGTTTTAAACGTATCCACAAGCACCTTGGACGTATGTACGATCAACTCGTTACCAATATCGTGTCCGTAACGGTCATTGGTTTCTTTTAAGTTGTTGATATCCGCCACCAGCACACCAAACTGCGGATTGCCGGTACGAATGGCCTTGTTCAATTCGTTGATCGCTTCCGTATATGCCGTGCTGTTCTTAATGCCGGTCAACGAATCGCGGTACGCCAACGCATTGATATACGAGGTATACTCCTGGATCTTCGCGTACGTGCTGGTAAGCACCTGTGAAAGCGTTCCGATCTCGTCTTTGGATTCCACGGGCACTTGGCTGAAGTCGGCTTCGGCCACACCCATCGACAAACTTTCTGCCGCAGCGGTTAACCGTTTGAGCGGTCCCACGATCTTCTGGGTAACGATCACGGTATACACAATGGCACATGCCAGCACAACCAAAAACGCCCAGATGATCTTGCTCAGCATGGGGTGGATATCCCGCTGAATATCTTTGTAATCGGCGCCCATCTGCAAGAACATACCGTTTTTCAGTTCCACCTTGGACTGCGTGTGCGGACGGTGTGAATGACCCTCGGGAACTTGATTATACGTTGTTGTTTCATCTTCGGACAGCAACACTGCATACCCGTCTTCGTACACCGCAATCTCGTCAATGCGTGTGACAAGATGATTAAAGTTCATGTCAAATCCGATGACACCGATCAGTTGCCGGTTGACATACATGGGCTGTGCAAACGTAATAAGTTGATTGCTATGCCCCGGGAAATAATACGGATCCATCCAGATACCCTTTCCCGCTTTTACCGCTTCATAATACCAACCGACGTTTCGCCGATCGTCCTGCTCATACTGTGTCAAATCGGTAAGCGCCATACCTTTTAAACTGCCGTCTGCCTGAATCAGTTTGTAAAAGCCGGAAGTGCCCGTTGTGAGCGTGGGATCCAGCCGCATATAAAACCCTTCAATATCGGTTGTATTCAAGGCAATCTCGGTAAACATCACTTCGGCGCTTTTCAAATATTCAGCACGAAACGTTTCGTCTTTCAGATCGTCGGCACTGCTCAGTTCCGTTACCGCGTAATGCTCCATGATACTGCTGGATTTCATCACGTCGCCCAACACATCGTTGATCTGCGCCGCTTCCCGCTGTGTAGCGTTTGTCAAAATACGGTCAGCATCTCGGTGCATCACTTCGTGCGTCATATTCACGGCGATGGCGGAAACCACGGCGGTGATCACCAGCAATCCTGCGATTACAACCAACAAAATTTTTGTTTGGATCGATTTCATTTCTTGATTCTCCTTTAGGCTTCGGTAACACCGGTAATCATTCTGAAATATCCTTCAAGAACAACAGAACTTCCCATATCCTTGGCGCGTATGCCGCTGAAGCGGACCATTACATCGCCAATCTTCGGGTGTATCCACGGGAATTCCATT
>JAFSIB010000113.1 GCA_017440005.1 Clostridia bacterium | reverse complement strand
GTTGCCATCACACGGGTGGAAGACAGGGCTACGTGGGTGACACTGATATTTCGTCCCGCAAACATTAGGTTATCGATGTTTTTGGAATACAAGCAACGAAGCGGAATGCCGTACGGTTCTTCAACGGGAATCATTACCGTGGAGAAACTGGCGTGATCGTTTTTACGCATACCATACGGATTGTGATCGTCCAGCGGCCAACCGCCGTATGCAATCTCGTCCTCAAATTCAGCAGCGCTTCGCACATCGGCTTCGGTCAAAATGTAGTCACCGATGTAGCGGCGCGATTCGCGCTTGCCGGGTAGGAATCCAACCCATTCCAGATCCCAGTTTTCCATGCCGTGATCACCGTGGTTTTTGATGTGATCCCACACGCCGTAGATGGAGGCAAGCAACTCTTCGCGCAGACGGTCTGCGTCAAAAATGCTGTGTCCCTCACCGCCAAGCTCCACCCACCACAGGTTATCGCCATCGGTGCCGAGCTGGTGAGGACGACTGCAATGATATTGGCTTATCGTTACGTCACCGGCAAAGCAAGAATCGTCGGGGTAGACGTTGGCGAAGGGCGGCGGCGTGAATTTTACGGGGTGATCCGTTTCGCGCGCGGCAAGAATGATCGACATACCCATCGTGTGAGTATCCTCGACGTCTTGACCTAATGTTTCGCCGAATTCATCTTTTGCCTCGCGGCCGTGGCGGTATTCGGCACCGACAAGGGGAGCTAAAATACTGTCGCCGGAGCAGTCCATAAAGAGCGGGGCGGTGACGGTGTAAAAGGTATAGGTAGTCATTTGCCATCCGGTAACGGAGGTGATACGGCCGTTTTCACACGTGGCATCAAAACACGAAGTGTTCATCAGCAGGGTGATATTTTTGTTTTCCGCCAACATGCCGTAGAGCGTAGCATCCAGTACCGAATGGGTGAGGGTGGGGTTGTAATAGATGTTGCGCTCCTCAAATTCGGAGATCAGTCCCGTTTCGCGGTTATAAGTGCCTTTGGCGCCGCGTACCCACATACGGATCTCGGAGGAGGCGTTGCCGCCGAGCATTGGGCGATCCTGCATCAGTACGACCTTGGCACCGTGGCGTGCCGCTTCCAAAGCTGCGAAAGAGCCGGAAAGACCGCCGCAGATGACACACAGATCACAACTTATACTTTTTTTCAGCAAAGTGTCCGTCATGGAATCCCTCTTTCATACAATAGTAACCTCAATGTACCACTGTATATTGACAAACACAATAGAATATTTTATTATAAACCTATAAAATATTAAACTGTTTAGGTGATGGGATGGAGCTCGAAACGATCTTTAACAGCTCGGAAAAGAGCAAAAAACGGTTTGAGGTGGAAGAGGGAAACCGCCCTTGGGATATTTTTTTGGTGATTGGCAACGGGCGGTATACGTTGTCGTTTCCCGACCTTGATGAAACGTACACGGTTGGGCCGTTCGAAGCGTCATACATACCTAAGAACACAACGTTTACCCGCCGCATTCTTGAACCGATCGACTTTCATCAATTTGTTTTCCAATGTCACGTGCCGAACGAAGCGTATAAAAATTTAACGCGTGGGACGCTGGGTGTACCTGAAGCGCAGATACAAGCGTTTTTAGCCAGTGCGGATAAGCTGTCGGAAATTGCGGATTCTTCCGATTTTGTCAGTCATATGATCGAGCGGTTGATAACCGAATCGTATATTTTTTCGAAGCAAGGGGGAAAATGTGCGCGCGGGTTAAGTGTTGAGGTATCGGAAACAATACGGTATATGACCGACCATCTTTCGGAAAAACTGGATATGGGGGTGCTTGCAGCCCGTGTCTATTTGAGCCACGCCGGATTGATAGGGAAATTCAAAAAAGAATTGGATACGACACCGGTGGAGTATCTTATCATGCTGCGCTTGCGAAAAGCAAAACAACTGTTGTTGGAGGGCGAATTGCCGATCGGTGTGATCGCAGAGCGGTGCGGCTATGCTAACGCGTACTACTTTACCAACGCCTTTCGCCATTATGCGGG
>JAFSIB010000112.1 GCA_017440005.1 Clostridia bacterium | reverse complement strand
TATAATACCTGTCAAAAAGGCAGTACACCCCAAAAACTGTACGATAGTCTAAAAATTATACATATTTCACCCGCAGTTTGAGCGAAATGCTCAAATGAAAAACGCCGCCGCAGACAACTGGTTGTCTGCGGCGGCGTAAAGAGATTAAAACAAGTCGGTTTCGCTCAGGGCGGCGTACAAGGCATCCGCCCACATGGCACAGCCCTCTTCGTTGGGATGGGCACCGTATTTGGTAAGGCTGGGGGCTTCGGGCGAGCGCCACAGAAGCGGCACCTCATCGAACACAAAATCCACTTTTGGGGCGAGTTCGGTTTTGATATACTCGTTAACGGTGAGCCACGTCTGCAACGGGTCACCGCCATAATGAAACGGTGGCACAGTTTGCGCGATCACAGTGATATTCTTGGCTTTTAAATAATCAACCGTTTTGTTCCAATCGCGGATGATCCCGTCGCACGGGTAACGGCGCCACGTGTCGTTGGTACCGGCACACAAAAACACGATATCATTGTGTTTCGCCTTGTACAACCACGCGCCGTCCTCCGCAATATCGTTGATACGGGCACAACCGATACCGAGATTCCAATACGCGTAGTCGTCCCCAATTTTTTCGGATAACAACGCACACCAGTGCGCGTACGAGTTTTTGGCAGGGCCGATCCCCTGCGTGATGGAATCGCCCAAAAAGCCGATACGTGCCTTGACCTTGCGGTCACAGCCAACCATGCCGGCCAACGGAAGCTGCTTGTTGTACACCCACTCACCGTCGACCAAACGGTATGCAGGAATTTGCAGTTCCTCCATATAGGGCAACAGGGTGCCCGAAAAGGTAAGTTCCAAACACAGATACTCGCCTTTTTCGAACGCCATACGAAAACCATCGGTGCAGAAAAACTCACCGGGCGCCACCCGCTTTTCAGGGTAGCCGCCAAACATCAAATCGTGCCAGTCGGTAACGCGCTCATTAATCGCCCGTGCCGCATCCGGCTCTTCAAAATCCGAGCCGATAGCCTCGTGCGCGCAGCGACCCACGCGCGCCGCATGAATCGTCCACGGATCGCACACCATATTGCGGTGGCTGATGTTACCATCCGAAAACGTGCCGTCCGTGATATTGGAAAACAAAAGCGAATATTCATACTCCCCACCGCAGGCAATCTTGTAAAACACGCGGCCGGTATAGCGTTCGCCCTTCTCCACAGTGAACGTATGCTGAACGCTGGTACCCGCTACGCTGTTAGAAACATATTTTTCAAAATACTGCATCCGAACCACCTCAAATATCGGCCAATACGGCCGCGATAGCATCGCCCATTTGGCAATGGCCGACTTTGGCGGGGTGAATCCAATCCCCGCTGGTTTCGCGTTCCACGTCCGCATACGGATTGGGACGATACGTGACGCGTTTAAACGCGTTTACGGGATCGACTGCCGCCAGCATCGGGCAGATGAAAATGCGCTCATCTTCACGGTTGTCGAACGTGGCAAGCATGGCCTGTGCCGCGTGCTGCATGTTGAAACGGTACAGCTTTTCGGTGTAGGCGCTACCGTACACGCGACCCCACTGATAGGCGGAACCGCCCAGTATCGGCAGATTGAAGACGACCGCGATTTCGGGGTCGTGTGCATGCACGCTTTGTTCAAATGCTTGGAGGTAGTTCACAAAGCTCTCAATGGCAGCACTCGACTGTTCATAGCGGATCTTTTGCAGGTCATTGGCACCGATAAGCACGCTGACGGCATGCAGCTTACCGAGGTTATGACGCACTATGAATTTGCCAAAATCAAAGGCAAACTCCGTTTGCAGTTCGGTTTTTTGCCACGTGCCGTGGCGCAGCTGCACCATTTCGCCTTCCGAAAGGGCGTATTGTCCTTCCTTAGGTTCTTCATACGCATAGCCATCGTAGGCATACGGGTGATGATTAGGGTTTTGCGTTTCGCGCCAGAACAACAGATCGCCGTAATACTCCTCGCCTGATAACGCGATGGGAAACACAAACGGGGACATGATACGATCCGTTTTGGCAAGGCGATGCTCAAAATACGAGAACATGTCCCAACCACCGCGACCCTCGCGGTAGATCTTGCCGTCAAACGTGCGGAAACCCACGGTTTGTAAGGTGGGCATTCGATCACACGCATGCTGCATATAGCTGCCGCTGTGGGTCATGCTATCGCCGAAAAACATGGTGCGCACGGATGCTTCGGGTGCCATGCACACCTTGACGGTGACCACACGTTCCGCAATTTTTTCGCCCCATTCATCGTACACCAACAGGGTGAGCGGGAAGTTTTTTTCCTCGGCAAGTGCTTTGCCCTCCAAGCACCAGCAATCGCCGCGGTTTTGACCGTACTCGCACCAGACTTGCACGTCCCATTCGTTTCGGAACGGCATTAAAAAGTTGGAAAAATACAGGTTGAAGGCCGCTTGTGGGTTTCCGCCCAACACGCGGATGACCGAAGGCAACAAGATAGTACACGGTGTCATGAATTATACCTCCTTCAGTTGTTTGGTGGTAAAGGTAAGTGTATAATAACCCGATTTCATGAGGGCGGGCACAAACGTAGGTAACGGAC
>JAFSIB010000111.1 GCA_017440005.1 Clostridia bacterium | reverse complement strand
GATGCAACCAGCATCGGCGGGAACGGTAAATATACGTATTATAAAACGGACGAGTGGACGGAATGCAGTTATTACATCAAACCCTCCGCCTCCAACCAGATCCGGTATTTTGTGCTGGGTAACCGCAGTTCCGGAAAAGCCACCGAACTGTGGTTGGACGATATCCGTTTGTACGAGGTGACCCCCGCCACGGGGCTGACGCTCAACAAGACGGCCTTATCGTTGGCACCTGCCAATTTTGCGCAACTGACGGTGAGACCCACACCGCAAAACAGTATGCTCTGCAACACGGATTATCAGTGGACGACCGATAACGCCGCTGTGGTGGGTGTGGATAACAACGGCCGTGTGACGGCGTACGGTTCTCACGGTCAAAGCGCCACGATCACCGTGACAAACGGCGACGGTTTTACCGCATCGTGCGTGGTGACCATCGATGATACTGCCGAGAGCGCCCCGCAGGTGGACTCCATCGCGCTGACGCCCGCGGGCGGATCGTTGGATCCTTACCAATCGTTGCAGTTGCAGGTGGTGGGCACTCCTGCCGAAAACATCATCGGTCACGTGACGTTTACATCGAGTGACGAAACGCTGGCAACGGTGGATCAAAACGGTTTGGTGACCGCCAAAGCAAAGGATGGCACGGTCACCATCACCGCGACCACCCAATTCGGCAAGGTCGCGCGTGCGGATATTCAGGTGTACGCCCACCAAAACCTGCTTATCAACGGCGATTTTGAACAGGATGCCTCGGTGTCGTGGCGCAACACGGAGCACATTAAAGACGGCATCGGTACGTACGGATCGCGCGGCTATCACCTGATTCAGAAAGATACCACCGCCGTGGGTACATATTACAGTCAGGATATCGTGCTCAAACCTGCTACCAAGTATATCATCCGTTACGATTATAAAGTGGAACAAGGCGGCGGGTTCCGCCTGTACGCCGCCGAACTCGGCGCGGGTAACGTCCGTCCCACCGTCTTCTGTGAGGCGGGAACGCTGGATACCGCCGAATGGCAGCACGCCGAAGCGGTTTTCACAACCTCTGATTTTTACGATGCAGAGGCCGGCTGGGCGATGCTGTTTACGACCAGTGCCAGTGATAACGCAGGGGACGGCAGTGCGTCGGCGTATGTGGACAACCTCACCATCCGCGAATACGTGGAGGGAGAACCCGTACAGACCGTCACGTTGGATCAGCAAACGGTACAGATAGCGCCCTCCCGCAGCGTCAAATTGAATATTACCGCCACCCCCGCCAAAGCCGATCTGAACGGCGTGGAATGGACGACTTCCGATCCAACGGTGGCATACGTGGTGTCGGGTCACGTGATTGGTGTGGGTGCCGGTACGGCTACCGTCACCGCCACCACCAAGAACGGCAAGACCGCCACCTGTCAGGTGGAGGTCAGCGGTATGAAATCGCCGCTTGTCAACGGTGACTTTGAAACCAATGACGGATGGGTGCTTTCGGGCAACGCTGCATACGGTGTCGGTAAAGGTGTTTTGCGTTCCGACGGCATGCGGCTGATGCCTGCACAGGGTGCCAATGCGGCGGGTTCGTTCTCGCAAACCGTCACCGGTCTGCAACCCGACAGCGCGTATCAGTTGCACCTGCAGATGCGCCGCACCTCGGGTACCGACAGTTATTTTACAGTCAAATTACTGGCTAAAGACGGCACCGTGTTGTCGGAAAACCGCGGCGGCGGCAAGACCGGAACCGTCAAATACACGTCGAGTTTTTACAAATACGATATCGTAACCCCGCCCACCATCTCCGCGACCGATGAACTCACGCTGGTGATCGAGCACGCGGAAGGCGGCACGCATTTCACGTTCGATCATCTCATTTTGACCGAATCGACCTCGGAAGTCGATCTGATCGTGCTGGATATGTTCTGGGGAGAAAACAACGAAGATCAGGTCACACCGGGCACACCGCTCAACTTCCGTGCCGCATTTCTGAACCAGGGCGCGGAGGATTATGTCGGCGGCAAACCCGTCACGTTTGACGTGTTGGTGGATGCGCAGAAAGTGGGCAGTTTCACCTATACGGGCCGCATCATGCGCAACGAACTGTTAATTGCCTCCTGCGAGGATGCGTGGATCGCCACACCGGGTGACCACATGATCACCGTGCGCGTGAACAGTACGATGTCGGTACTGGAATCGGACGATACCAACAACTACCTCACCTATAACCTGCGCGTGGCAGGGGAATCGGCGTTTGTTCAACCGCCTGCCGCCGCCCTGGCGTACGGGTTTAACGATCTGGTGTTCAGTGACCACTTTGAAACCAATGCCACCATCGACAAGGCGGCAACGGGTCAACACGGTTACAAATGGTACGTGACTCGTCCGTGGGGCGAAGCGAACCTCGGCGCGGAAGACTACCGCGTGGAAAACGGCGTGTTGCACCTCACCACCGACGATACGTTGTGGAACTACAGTCTGGCGACCATCGATGCCAAGCGTACCGGTGTCGGGTTTGCCTTCAATAAAGGGTACATAGAGATCCGCGTCCGCATGAAATCCACCGGTGACGGCGGTACGGTCAACGGTATTCGCGTCCCTGCCGTCTGGGCGCATCCCGCCTCCACCATCTGGGGCACGCGCGGGGCAGGTCAGACCAGCATTGAACTTGACTGGTTTGAATACTGGGGCAATAAATACGGCACGTTACGGTTCGATACCACCTTGCATGAAACCCGTTACGATGCACAGGGCAAGGAAATCGGCAAAGTTACGCACGGCGAAAAGCACACCGAACCGATCGGCGATTACGAATGGCATACATACGGTATGGCGTGGAGTGACGGCGTGCTGAAGACGTATTTCGACAATGAATGGATCAGTACGCTGACTTACAGTGAGGACGGCTATCCCGATCCGATGCCGTCGGGTTCGCTCAACATTCAAGCGGGCACGGGGGATACCTATAACGGTTTGTGGAGTGCCTTGGATCATCAGGATATGCCGATCATTCTCGGCGGCGCTTCCGATTTTCCGCTGGAAGTGGATTGGGTCCACGTCTGGCAATCGAACGGCACCCTGGAACCCGAACCGGAAGGCCCCGCCGACAATGCGACGGTTTCCGCGTTTTTGCGTGAGTATCTCACGCAGACGGACGGTACGCTTGCCAAACGGGTAACGGTGAAGAATTATCAGAAAATTCTGCAAGGCGAAGCGGTGTACCTGTCGTTATCGGCAGAAGATGCCGCCGCGATCGACGAACGGTTGGGATGCTCGTATATCGCGATGGTCGCGGAGATCTACGATGCGATTGTGCAAGCAGAAAACTTTATCGCCTACTATGCGTGTGACGAAAACGGCGTGCCGTATACCGCGGTGGATGCGACAAACTATGCCTGGATCGCAGGCGCGGCAACCGAATGGGGAGCGTTCTCCGACTTCGTACGCGCCCTGATCGACAAAACGCTGGCGAATTACGGGCTGCCGTCTTTCACCGACACACTCGCACAGGCACAGGCGTTTGATCCCCATACAGACGAACCGCTCCCGCCCGAACCCGTGCAGGGAACGCCCGCCTCGCCGAGCGGCGGTTTACACGGCGTGATCATCGCGTTGATCGCTCTGGGCGGTCTTCTCGTGATCGGCGGTGCCGTCACGTTGGCGTGGTGGCTTTGCCGCAAGAAAAAGAAAACCGTTTAAAGGTTGGAGGAACAACAATGAAACGCAAAATCGGCACAGCGGTACTGGCGGCGGTGATGGTGTTATCCATGACCGCCTGCAAGACCGGGCCGCAAAACGACAATACCACCACTACGACAACGACCGCCGCAACCACAACCACCACCGCCGGGAAACCCATACAAATCACGGTGGCGACCAAGCCGGCGGCAACGGTTTCCACCACTACCTCGTCGACGACAAGCACGCAAGCAGCGGACGACCGCGCCTTTGGCAAACTCATGACGGACGGTGAGTTTCCGGTACACGGTTTTTACACCCCCGCCGCGCTGGAGTTGGCGGAAAGCCTTTCGTATGTCGAATTTGTGGATGAGAAACAACTCATCACCACAGACACCTCGCCGTTTACCGATACGGTGATCCGCCTGCCCGATGAGGAATTCCGTTTCCTGCACGAATCGGCGGTGATCGAATTCAAAGGCGTGTTGTTTGCCGCATGGTACAGTTGCCCCGAAAAAGAATTGCAGGGGTATACCCCGATCCACGGCGCGCGCTCGTTTGACGGCGGCAAGACCTGGACCGAAATGGTGCGTTGGGCAGACGATCCCACCAAGCAGGAAATGTACTGTGCGCCCGCGTTTTTAGTGGAAAACGGGGCACTGTATATGTTTGTCAACACCATGCGCGGATTTGATAACATCAATTCGCTGGAATTGTATAAATGGAACGAAACCACCAATACCTTCGATAAACAGTGGCGCCGT
Source organism: Clostridia bacterium (assembly GCA_017440005.1). Lineage (GTDB taxonomy): Bacteria > Bacillota > Clostridia > Oscillospirales > Acutalibacteraceae > RGIG3009. The sequence continues at coordinate 3,478 of JAFSIB010000111.1, read as the reverse complement.
ACCATGAACTTTAAAATGAATGCCAATCCCGTCAAACTGTCCAACGGAAAACTGGTCATTTCGGGCCGCACGGGGGAGATGGGCAAAAATCCGTTGAATCCCGCGTTGCTCATTTCGGACAGTGCCACCGCAAACGGGGACTGGCGCATCGTGCAGGTGGACGATACGCAGGTGCAAGCGCCCGAAACCTCGGTCGTAGAGATCAATAAAATCTTGTATATGTTCTGCCGTAACGAACCCGGTTCAGTGGGCACGGAACTGTCTGTGGCGGAAGCACCGCTTGTGTACGTGTCCAAGGATTACGGCGAAACCTGGTCACAACCCGCCACACACGACATCCCGTTGCGTGCGGTCAAACTGTATGCCGGCACGTTCTCGGACGGCCGCAACTACGTGATCGGCAACATCGAAAGCAGCGGCCGTACACGGCTGGCGATGTACGTTTCCGAGCCGAACTCCTGCCGCTTTACCAAACGCATCGTGTTGTACGATACCAAGGATGCACCCATTGAGAACACCGTCATGTGTCATTACCCGTGCGTGTACGAGCAAAACGGCAAGGTATATATCACCGTCACCCTGAATTATGACAACACCGGTTTGGGAGACGATCTGTTCCAGATCCGCGGTCTGCAATGCTTCACCGCGAAACTCACCGATCTGTAAGGGAGGCGTTTGCATGACAAGACCCTATGGTGTGTTGCAACACGGCGACGGTTATTATCTTCACCCGTATTTCGGCGAAAAAGAGCAAAAACAGGTTGCCCGGATGCCGTATGTCAATCTCATCGATCATGACGCGTTGCGGGAAGTATCGCACGAGCGGGTGCAGCGTCACGTGGTCCGTTTGCCGGACACGGAATTTCGGTTTGTGCACGAGTCGGCGATCATCGAATACAACGGCGTGTTGTTTGTCGCGTGGTACAGTTGTCCTGAAAAGGAGTTGCAGGGGTACACCCCGATCCACGGCGCACGCTCATTTGACGGCGGTAAGACCTGGACGGAAAAACGGGTGTGGGCGCACGATGCGCAACAAGTCGAAATGTACTGCCCGCCGGTGTTCGGCATTTGTGACGGGGAACTGTACCTGTTCGTCAATTCGATGCACGGTTTTGATAACATCACGGCAATGGAAGTGTACCGTTGGAATGCGCAAACCGAAACGTTCGATTTTTGTCGGCGCAATGAGATGTGCTTCAAACTCAACACCAACATGCTCACCCTGTCAAACGGCAAACGGTTGTTGCCGGGCCGTTCGGGGGTTTTTGGCAAAAACCCCTTGAATCCTGCCGTGCTCATTTCAGACAGCGGCGCGGCAGAGGGAGACTGGCGTTTGGTGGTGGTGGACACCGCCGATATTTTGGCTTCCGAAACCACTGTGCTGGAAGAAAACGGAACGTTGTATATGTTCTGCCGCAACGGCGGTGCCGATATCACGCGCTTGTATCTGTCGTTGGACGGCGGTGAAACGTGGTCGTCGGCGGCGTCACACGATATCCCGTTGCGCTCGGTCAAAATGTATGTCGGTACGCTGGCGGACGGGCGTCACTACGTGATCGGTAACGCCGAGGCCAGTATGCGGCACAAGATCATTTTGTATCTGTCCGAACCGCATGAACTGCGCTTTACCAAGTACATGGTACTGTACGATATGGATGCCGGCGAACCGTATGTGCCGCACACCGATATGTGTCATTACCCTTGCGTGTGGGAAACAAACGGCCGCTTGTATATTTCCCTGACCCTCAATTACACCGATACCGATTTGGGGGATAACACCTGGTTGATCCGCGGTATCAGCGTGTATGAGATCGATCTTACGGATTTTGACTAAAAAACGGCTTGACCTGACGGTCAAGCCGGTTTTGTTATAAATCAATTTCCCGAAATGCGTTGTCCAAGAGCACCGTTTGTTTTTGAAAACCAATGTCTTTGAGATAACGTTTGGTTTCGTCAAAACGGAACGTCAGCGTGTCTGCTTGATGACTGTCGGACGAGAGGATAATGGGGACGTTGTGTTTGCGCAGAATGTACAGCAGATTTTCCTGCGGATACGGCGCGGTGCGCAGTCCTCTGGCGATCGCGCCGGTGTTGACCTCAAAAATACAACCGCTTTGCAAGGCTTTCAATACATACGTTTCCGCCACGGCGGTGTATTGCGGGTTTTCCAAAAATAACCGTTTGTCCGGTTCATCGTACTTGGTAATGAGGTCAAAATGCCCGATGATATCCGGCTTGCGGCGGCAGATGTACGCGCAAAAATTTTGATAATACGACTGAGCCAACGCCACGGGATCGCCGTCAAACAGCAGTAAACATTGCTCAAAACATTCCGGACTGGAATCAATGGGCAACAATTTCCCGTCTTTCACAATATAATGGCACGAACCGATGATATACTCAAATTTTTCGCGCTGGCGGGGACACAACGCATCCTCTTCCACGCCCCGATACAGTTGGATCTGTCCCGCGTATGCTTCTTTCAGTCGGTTGATCTCCCGAATGTACGCGTCCTCATCCTGCATACAGTAACTCAGATCGCCATCCGTAAAACCGTGATCCGAAAACCCCAGAGCAACCAACCCCGCCTCAATGGCGGCTTTGACGATCTCTTCCGGTGTGTGTTTGCCGTCACTCAACGTGGAGTGTACGTGATAACTATACATGACAGTGTGTTTCCTCATTTCCGTTTTATCAGTCAATGCCAATATCGATCCGATAGGAGAGGTCGGTAATGTAACTGGTTTGTTTCACCGTGTCATCCAACAACGTCTTGGCGCTGACACACAGATCGCCGCGGTACTCTTTGTTGGAAAACGCAAACGTCATCTGAATGTTGGTCAACGTGGTTTCGCCGTTATACTCCGTGCGGGAAAAATAGATCACCTGCGGCGTTTTCAGTTCTTTCATGACACTGTCCACCGTGGATGCGCCCGTGACCCCTTTGAAGAAACGAATATCCGGTGCATCGTTGCGCTCGCCCACACCGTACGTGGAGTCCCCCTCGTAAAACGCACACGCCACCTGCATGACGGTCAGGTCTTCGATGGGGATGAGTTCGTTTGCCTTGTTGGCGGCGTAGATCGTAAACGTGTTGCCGTCGGGCGTGCGCACGTCAAACGTGGCACACCGCTCCAATACCGACAGATCCACCGTTTGTTGATCGCCGCCGTAGATTGCCACCAACTCAAACCCCAATTCCGTCAACTCTTTGACGGTGAGCGGCAACGTAACGCGGATGCCGTCGATCTCTACTTGAAAATTGCGCTTTGCTTTTTTGATCTCACACGCGGTTTTTGCCGTGTACGTGTATTCGAATGTTTCTTCGTAACCGGCAGATTCCATGGTATACGCCGACAGATCGGTCCGTTTGGAGAATTCCGCCACAAAATCATCCTGTGTCACGATCCTGCCCATCGGTTTTGCCGAGCAGGAACACAGTAACCACGTGACCAGCACGGCGCACGTAACCGTCAGT
>JAFSIB010000110.1 GCA_017440005.1 Clostridia bacterium | reverse complement strand
TTAGGTGCAGACGCAGTCATTAACATCCGCTATGCATCTTCTGCGGTTATGCAGGGTGCCGCAGAAGTAATTGTATACGGAACAGCCGTTAAGTTTATAAATAAGTAATTTCCCTCTTTTGCTGATAGCACCACAGGCTGCTATTAAAGAGATGTAATCTCTGTATAGGTTAAAACGTAACCCCTTGGATTTTGTCCGAGGGGTTTTGTTTATGCCGATGGATGCGCACCCGTCACCGCTATTTTAACCGATATGTTCTAATGAGGTTGCGGCAAATGAAGTTTATAAAAGTTTACAATAAAAAGTTGTTGACAAATTAAAAAATTGTGATACAATGAAATATTCGAAACAAAGAAGGGATGATCGCGCAATGACATTACAACAACAATGTGAGATCTACGATATCTTATCAAAGTACTATGAACAGGGGGAACGCGTGACGCACGCGATGCTCATTTCTCACTTGAGAGAGAACAATGTGCGGGCGGGAGATTTTGGGTTTAGTTCCGGTTTGGAGTTTACTCAATCACTGGCATGTTTTTTGGAGCACGAGAAGGTGGTGCCGCGTCCGGACGCGCCTCCTATCTGGTACGTTACGATCGGTAAACGTCCTTTGGATAACGAGCAGAAAGCGGCTGTCGATGAGCCGGTTGAGGAAGAGGGTAAGACTACGCTTCCACTGGCTACCGAAGAACAGCTTGCAGCCGCAAATCTGCCTGCTGAGATGACAGATGAAAACATCATTCGGTTTCCAATGTCTGCGCAACGCGGCTTGAAGGGATTTCTCGTGGGGGATCGCAACAACAGTGACTTGTTAAGCGAGGAGGAAATGCGCACGGTTCAGCGTGATTACGCAACAGCTATTGCCGCGGGAACGGTCTATTTTGACGCGGAGAATGCTAACAGCTTTGTTATTCAGCTTTCTTTGAGAGCTCAGGACGGATCGTTTTTGAAGATCAATATTGCCCGGAGTGCGGAGGGCTATAATTATCCGTTTTATGTCAAATATGCCGGTCGTGATACCTCTCGATCGGTTGATAGAAAGGGATTTGCGACTTCCGCAGATCCTAAAGACGCGCTGTATCGGTTTGCTTATTTGGGATCTGAAGACCAGTTTTATTGTTCGCTAATTCGCGAGGTGCGTCCGGAGAGCTGGAGTTTCACCGGGGATCCGGGTGATCATACTATCTTGCACAATTATTTGCGGTATACCTTTTGGCGGCTGCAGGAAGAGGGAAAGATCTGGTTCGGTACGGACAAGAACGGCAAAGCGTTTGCGACCTTTAATACGGGTTTGTTGTCTCGCAACCAAAGCCAGGATGTGTTGGCGTTTTTCGAGGAAAATATCGGCACTGCGACGAGCAAGTGGAAATTCGTTTGTTTCTGTTCGGCAGATTCTGCTGAAACCAATCAACGTCGCTGCCATAAGACCGTTCTTTTTTGTTTTGGGAAAGAACCGCCGATTGCGGCATATTTCAGCAAAATGGACGATTTGATTTACGCGCCCAAAGCGCAGCTTTCGATTTCATATGATCATATCATACGGGATAACTGTGAACGGTTTCCGTTGGATTTTCTTAAAGATCTTTGTCGACATAGTACGTCGGCGAAAGCGGTCATTCGTGAGATTGAGGCTGAAACAAGACGCGCAGAGAAGAAGGCGCTGTACCGCGAGTTGGGATCCATTATTGCGGATAGCTCAATAATTGCTCCGGAATTCAAAGCTCGGTTGGATGGTGAGGCTGAACGTGCGTGTCGCCGTGCTGCTCGCAACTATAAATATGCTGTGCCGAGTTTTTATCCTGCGCGTCAGGTTATGAGTTTGTTGCTGCCCCTGTCATTCCGTATCCCGAAGGAAGAGGAGGACCTTTACCAGGCTGAAGAGCCCAATCTGGTTTTGGTATTGGAGCGTGTCGACAGTGAGGAGAATGGACAGGACTTGTATATCGGTCAAACCGTGTTGGATCTGTCTATGGCATATATGGATGCTCGTTTGTTATGTGCGCCGGACAGTGAATGGCTGAACCCGGACCGTATCGCAGATTTGAACTCCCGTCCGCAGTTTGCGGCATGGAATGCACCTGCTGTTGACGAGGAGGACGATATGCTGTTTTTGGATGAGTTTTTACTGGAAAGCGTGCAATCTGAGCCCGACGATCTGTTTGAATAACTAAAACTCCCCATCGAGCAATCGGTGGGGAGTTTTTGCACGTCAAGCGGTTGTTATCCGTATTTTATTGACAGATTACGACACAGATGGTATACTGAAAACAGACCGGTTAACAATTTGTTCATAATTTCCGGTTGAAAGAAAGGAGATCGTTATGGAAAACACTGTAAACACGGTAAACACTGCTCCCGTTGGACAACTGAAAACCAATAAAGGCTTATTAAAAACCATTCTCCTCTCGCTTGTTACCTTTGGTATCTATCCGCTGGTTGTGATGTCTGCCGTTTCCAATGACATCAACATTGTCGCTTCGCGGTATGACGGCAAAAAGACCATGCATTACTGCTTGCTGTTCTTTATTCTTATCCCGATCACCTGCGGTATTGCGGGCATCGTCTGGTCGCATAAGATTTCCAACAGAATCGGTGCGGAACTGAAAAGACGCGGTATCGCGTACAGTTTCAGCGCAACGGATTATTGGCTGTGGAACGTATTGGGTTCATTGATCGTTGTGGGGCCGTTTGTATATTTACACAAACTGTTTAAAGCCGTCAACCAAATGAACGCGCACTATAACGTGAACGGTTAATACACAACAATCAGAAAACGCCCTGTGCCCGCAAAGGCCTGGGGCGTTTTTATACTAACTTGGATGTTAAGAAGAGAGTCCGTTTCCGAAAAAACCTTTGTTATTTGCTCTTTCTTATGGTATACTGGATAAAAGTTTCAGTGGGCGGAGGTGTTGTATGTCGCCGTCATATTATGTACCGATCATCGTCTTGTTGATCGTACTGTATATTTTGCGCCGCAATCAAAGAGCGGCGGTGATCCGCAAGATCATGAAGAAACGAAAAACGGAGGACAAAACAAGCATGACAGAACTTGCCAAGAAATTTATTAACAAAGAATGCCTGATCTATGCCTTTGACGGTAACCATCAGTTTACCGGTGTTGTGAAGGAAGTCAGCGACGGTGCTGTGCTGATTGAACAAAACGGGCAGACGGAAGCTATCAATCTGGATTTTGTGATTCGGATCCGGGAACATCCTACCAATAAAAAGGGTAAGAAAAAATCCGTTGTGTTGGATTGATCGGAGAGATAATCAAAGGAGTTTTACCATGAGCAGTTTTGAAAATCTTCGCATTGTTGACAATTTTTATCAGACCTCGCTGTTTTTCCCGATGCCCACGGTGGTGATCGGTACATTGTGCGAGGACGGCAGTACGAATCTGGGACCGTATTCTTTGGTACAGCCTTACTATGTGGCGGGTAAAGATTACTATGCCATGTTGCTTTCCTGCCGTAACAGTTCCAACACCGCACAGAATATTTTGCGCAACGGCAAGTGTGCGATTAATTTTGTGGACGATAAGCCGAAGACGTTTGCGGAGTGTGTGAAACTTTCCTGGCCCGGTGATAAACCGGAAGATAAGATGCCGAAATGTAAGTTTAAACTGGAGAAGGGTCAAGCTGAAGGTGAGCGTCCGATGGTATTGACCGATGCCATTCAGGTGATTGAATGCACGTGGGTGCGGGAATTGGATGGAGCGGATGCCGATCAGGCGGGCGTTACCACCGGATATGAGCCGCCTTACCACGATTTCAACGGCATTACCAGTAAATTTGGTGCGCATTTTATTCTGAAGATCGACAAAATTCTGATGAAGAAACCGTATGCGGATGCGATTATCAACGGTGTACGCGCCAAAGATTTTCCCGCTTTACCGGTGGATTACGGGTATCGGGACAGCAAGAATTTTTGGTTTCACCGCAAACGCAGAATGCGCGCGGAGCTGTTGCCCATGCGTAAGCAGAGTCTGGATTCCGTTCGCTATGCCGCCGATCGCGCCGATGACAAAGTCAAATTTACCGACGATGCGTTGGAGATGATTCTGGGCGTTCCGCGCGTGTTCCTGCCGTTGGTACTAAAGGGGTGCGTGGAATGGGCAAGAGAGAACAATTGTGAATGGATTACCGCCCATGAAATGCAGATTATCAACGACAAGCGGGCAAAGGAAAAGAACAAAAAATAGCAAGCCGTGTGTTTGTGGCAGAGAATCTTTGCGGGCTTCACGCAGTGGTCGCCGCCGGCGGGCATTTTGTGGCGCACACCTATCCGGTTCGTTACAGCGGCATGACAGGTCTTCCCGGCAGAGTAATTGCTGAAATATAAAGGTATTTGCCCCGAAACGGTCCCCTTGGAGAAATCCAAGGGGACCGTTTATTGTGCATACTTTGAAAGGACATGCGTATTTGTGTAAAAGGGCAGTGCTATTGCGGGGGAATCGTTGACAAAAAGCGACAAACAACTTATAATATAAAGTTGAGGTAGTTTACAGTTTATGGGAAAGGAGAGAGTGCGTATGCCGAGTGAAAACGCGGTGTTGGTGTGGGAGAGCGAGCGTGAAGATAAGCGCGTTACCTTGCGGTTCGTGGATGAAACCAATATCCCTGAAACGTTGAACGGAGAAAGCGGTTTTCACATTTACCACGTGCGGATGTTGACCGAACTGATTTTGGCACAACTGAAAAAGCAGTGCGCGTGTGATCTTTCGGACGATGACGTCAAGAATATTGCGATTGCGGCGTCGTTGCACGATATCGGGAAATCACAGATTCCCAAAAGTATTCTGGATTTTCCGGGAAAACTCTCTCCGGTTGAATACGATATTGTGAAAAAGCATGCGGGGTTTGGTGAAGCTATTGTCAATGACATGGATTTCGGTGAGATCGATCCAAACGTGAAACGGTATGCCGCTGAGATTGCCCGTTCACACCACGAACGGTATGACGGAACAGGGTACCCCGACGGATTGAAAGGGGATGCCATTCCGTTATCGGCGCAGGTGGTGTCGCTCGCCGACTCGTATGACGCGTTGACGAGCAACCGCAGTTATAAAGATGCGTTTTCGCAGGACGTTGCCGTGCAGATGATCTCCAGCGGTATGTGCGGCGTGTTTAATGAAGAGCTGATCGATTGTCTGTTGAAAGTTGTCAATCACAGTTCTTTGGCGGCGCTGCGTGAAATGCTTGCCAGAAAACGCGCCGTGGTATCCAGCGGCGCGGGGTTTGTGCCGGAACGGGTACTGTGCATCGGCAATACCCAGTATATCACAAAAGAGTTTATTGACGATACGTTCCCAAACAGTAAAGTGATGGTGATCGGGAATACCGAACTGGGTTCGGCGGATAAGATCAAACTGTTCCGTATTAAAAAGCCGTCCATCAAAGCGGTGTTGGAAACGTACGATTTTGACCTGATCGTATTTTTCTCCGGCGAGCTTACGTTCCGCACCACCGAAAAGAACGATGCCGAGGAACTGCGGGAAGTGCTGGAGTACGCAAAAGACTTGCAAAAGCACTCAAAGATCATTCTGTTATCTTCGTTGGATGCGGCGTTTTCCAAACAAACCGACAGAGCCATTTTGTCTTCTGCCAAGGAAAATTTGTGTCGGTTTTATGCCAAGGAAACGGAACTGGATATTAAGGTCGTGCAGATACCGTATCTGTATTCGGGTACCTATGCACGCGATTTTTTATACGGGGTGTTTGAGCAGGCGCACCATAAACAAACGGTGATGCTGGAGGAAACACCCACGGAGCCGACGCATTTCTTGTCACTGTCCGATCTGTCACAACTGTTGGTTCGGTTGGTGGATAACTGGAAAAGCGGCAGCGGTATCCTGTGTGTGGGGGATGAATTCCGCATTTCCTTTGAGGCGTTTGGCAAGGCGATTGCCAAACTTTGCGACAGTACGGTGGATTTTGTGGGTACCGCCGAAGGCAACACGGTCGCCACAACCAACAAGGCGCTGCGCAACGAATACGGGTGGTTTGCCAGAATCTCGATCCTGGATGATCTGGAAGAAGAATATGAGAAGTATTTGATTTCCAAGCAGGAAAAAGCACCCACTCCATGGGACAAACTGAAACAATGGTTGGCAAAGCACAGTTTATTTGTGAAAATTGCGGAACTGGTTTTGTTGTTCCTTTTCACAGAAGTGATGCTTTTCTTTACCGATTCGGCGGTGATCTTTTCGGTTGTGGATTTCCGGATGGTGTACATCGTGGTGATGGCAACCGTTCACGGCTTAAACTTCGGTCTTGCCGCCGCGGGGCTCAGTTGCCTTTCGTGGTTGGTTGCCAAAGTGGCGTCCGGCACAAATCTGTTGACGATTTTTTATGAGCCGACCAACTGGCTCCCGTTTGTGTTCTTTATGTTGGTGGGCGCCTTGTGCGGGTACGTGAAGTTGCGCAAGGACGATACCATTCGGTTTGTGAACGAGCAAAATCGGTTACTGGAAGATAAACTGGTGTTTACACGTGAAATTTACGAAGATACGTATCGCGAAAAGCGGGATCTGAAAAAACAGATCATCGGGTCCAAAGACAGTTTCGGCAAGATCTTTGATATTACGCGTAAACTGGACACGGTGGAACCGCACCAGTTGTATCTGCGCATCATGGAAACCTTTGAAGAGGTTTTGGAAAATAAAAGCATTACGGTGTATTCCGTGAATTCACAAAGCACGTTTGGGCGTCTGGAAGTGGCTTCGCGCGATATCATCGAACTGGTATCGCGGTCGATCTCTACTGAAACGTATGCCGACGTGATCACCACCATCCAAAACGGTGAGATCTGGCGTAACGTGGATCTGAAAGCCGATTATCCAATGTACGCCGCCGGTGTATACCGCGGCAACGAATTGGTACTGCTCATCTTTTTGTGGCACGCGAACATTGACCAGCGGTCGCTGTATTACGTGAACTTGTTCAAGATCCTGCGCGATCTGGTGCAGATGTCGCTGCTGCGCGCGTTTGATTACAATCAAGCCATTTACCAAAAACAGTATCTGGAGAACACGCACATTATGAACGCGGACGCCTTTGCGGAATGTCGGCATAACTTTGAAGCGTTGGCAGAGAAAAAGGTGTCCACGTTTGTGGTGCTGGAATTCGACAGCGCGGGACGTTCTCCAAAGGAGATGGACGCGTTGTTGGCTTCCAAAATCCGCGCCAACGATATTTTGGGACTGGCACCGAACGGCAACGTACAGTTGCTGCTGTCCCAAGCGGCACAGAAGGATCTGCCGTTTATCTTGCCGCGCTTTGAGCAGTTGGGACTCAAAATCAGTATACAATAGGAACGGGTGCGTTATGTGGTATATCGTGTTGTTGGCAGTTCATCTGATCGTTTGTCTGCTGACATTTTTGGGGATCCGATCCCACCTGTTAAAAGTACATACGTATATGTTTTTTGTGGTGCTGTTTCTGCCGTTTTGGGGTGCGCTGATCGTGCTCATTTTGCATTTTCAGATCTGGTTTGAAGCGGATGACAGCATTGATGTGGGTGTGGAAAAACTAAACATCGAATCGGAACTGTACAAAAGCGTGACGGTGGACGAAAAGAAAGTGGCCGCTTCCACCGTGCCGATCGAAGAAGCCTTGGTGATCAACTCGGCGAATGAGCGCCGCGCCATCATCATGGACGTGCTCAATGACAACCCCAAGGAGTACATTGAGTTTTTGCAAAAAGCGGGTAACAACGAGGACACCGAAGTGGTGCACTATGCGGTGACCGCCATGGTGGAGATCTCCAAGGAAAACGATTACCGATTGCAAAATTTTGAGCGGGAATATGCCGCTCACCCCGAAGATCCGGCGGTGCTGGAAGCGTATGCGGATTTTTTGTGGAATTGTTTGGATCAGAATCTGATGCAAGGTCAGGTGGAAGTGCTCAATCGGGAACTGTTTTCTTCGCTGATCCAAAAAAAGATCGCGGCGGGCGGCAGCATTACCGATTACGCACGGGCGATTGAAAACGATCTGAAACGCAAGCAATTCACGCTTGCCGGTGAGAACCTGCGACAGATGGAAACGGTTTACGCCGAGCAGGAAGACTATTATTTGTTGCGGTTGCAATATCTGGCATCTCTGGGCAGAGGTGCCGATATTCAGGACGTACTCAAAGAGATTGACGAACAGCACATATTTCTTTCTTCAAAAGCCAAGGAGGTTTTGGCGTTTTGGAAAAACTGAAAGCAGAATGGAATAGGTTTCGGTTCAAGGGCGTTTTGGCCATTGCGCTGGTCTTTACCCTGATCGCGGCGATTCTGTTGATGGAATTGAGCGGCGTTCGGTTTCGCTATACCCAAAAGTCTTTGGACCTTTTACCCGCCGAACAGGTGGTTACCAAAGCGCAGGCGTGTGCCGATCTGCAGGGGGATACGTTGCTGCTTTACAGCAAACAAGATCGGGCATCGGTGCCAGCATGGAAACAGTTTTCGGTGATGTTGCAAGACATGAAAGTCGGCGTTGTCACGGTGGATCTTTCCACGCAGGCAATCCCCGCACTGGAAAACTTTTCGGTTGTGATCGTACTGCTTTCCGATTTATCGCATCTGGGGAATACGTTGATTGCGGTTTGCGAATGGGTGCACGGCGGCGGAAACGTCTTGTTCCCGCTGACGTTGGATAAAAATGCGTATTCATCCGCCGTTGAAAACAAGATCGGTATTGAAGCATCTTACGGGTATACCTATGTGGGGAATATTTATATCCACGATGGATTCATGCTGGGCGGCGGGAAAGCTTTTGCGGTGCCGGATGCGTACGAATCCGCCCGTACCGTACAGTTGAATCCGCAAACGACAACCGTTTATGCGACGGTCGATAAAGCAGACGGGGTGCCTCTGATTTGGGAAGCCTCGTACGGTGACGGTAAATTTGTGGTGGATAACTTCGGCATGTGCGATAAGGCGTTCCGCGGATTTTATGCCGCTTCGCTCAGTTTGTTCAATGCCGTGTATCTCTATCCGGTGATTAACGGTTCTACGTTCTATTTGGATGACTTCCCCTCACAGATCCCCAGCGGAAACAGCGAGTACATTACCCGCGATTACCAAACCACCATCCGCGATTTTTATATCAATATCTGGTGGCCCGATATGATGAATTTATCGGATCAATACGGAATTCGGTATACGGGACTTGCGATCGAGTGTTATGACGATGCCGTGGACGGCGCAACGGATGCCAGTCCCGATACGGGCACGTTTTTGAATTTTGGCAATATGTTACTGCGCAAAGGCGGGGAACTCGGTTATCACGGGTACAACCATCAGCCGCTTGCGATCGGCCGTGATTACAAAGGAATTTACGATTACAAGCCGTGGCAGAGCAAAGAGGCGATCGTGAAAGCGTTTGATCATCTGGTTGCGTTTTGTGACGAACTGTTCCCGAGCGTGCCGATGGCGGTGTACGTGCCGCCATCCAATTTGCTGGCGCAGGAGGGACGGGATATTCTGATTGCGGAATACCCGCAGATACGGACATTGTCCGGTATCTATCTGCCGGACGACGTGTTGGATTTTTGTTTGTTGCAGGAATTTGAAGTGGATGAGAACGGCATTGTCGATCAGCCGCGTATCATTTCGGGGTGCGACATTGATGACTTTATGACGATGGGCGCACTTTCCGAACTCAACTTGCATTACGTGAACAATCACTTTACCCATCCTGACGATGCGCTGGATCCCGAGCGCGGTGCCGGGCTTGGCTGGAAAGAACTGCACACGCGGTTTGAAGGGTATTTACAGTGGTTGTATGGCGCCGCGCCCAATCTGCGTAATTTTACGGGTACGGAGTTATCGGCGGCGATACAACGGTTTGCCGCTGTGACACCGCATACCAAGATCGAGGATCGGAAGATGACGGTTACCCTGGATCATTTTTACGACAATGCGCAGTTCATGGTGCGGTTTAATGAAAAAGAACCCGACACGGTACAGGGCGGAACGTTAACGCACTTGACCGGTGATCTGTATAATTTAGAAGCGACCGATGACGTGGTGACTATTTCGTTTAAGTAGGGGACAACTGTGAAGATTTGTTTAATTCTGGAAGGCTGCTATCCGTTCATCAACGGCGGCGTGTCCACGTGGATGCACCAATATATCACCGAAATGCCCGAACACGAATTTGTGTTGTGGGTGATCGGTGCCAAAGCAGAAGATCGGGATAAGTTTGTGTATACCCTGCCCAAAAACGTGGTAGCGGTGCAGCAAGTCTTTTTGGATGACGCATTACGCGTAAAAGACAGCGGAGTGTTTCCGCACGTGTTCACCGAGCAGGAAAAGGAAGCGCACAAACGTCTGGTTGCTTCCGATAAGCCGGATTGGGATCTGTTGTTTGACTTGTATCAGGTGCAGAAGATCAATCCCATGGCGTATTTAAAAAGTCAAAGTTTCTTGGAAACACTTACTGAAACGTGTGAAGAAGAGTTTCCGTTTATTGCGTTTTCGGATGCGTTCCACTCCGTACGGTCGCGCTTGTTGCCGGTACTGTATTTAATGGGCACCGAGATCCCCAAGGCGGATTGCTATCACGCCATTTGCACGGGATACGGCGGGCTTTTGGCGTCGATGGCGGCGCACTTGCGGAACAAACCGTTGCTGTTAACGGAGCACGGCATCTACACCCGTGAGCGCGAAGAAGAAATCATTCGTGCCAAATGGGTGGCGCGGGCGTTTAAACCGCATTGGGTTTCCTTTTTCTATATGTTGTCCGATCTGATCTATTCGCGCGCGTTTCGGGTGACGTCCTTGTTTACCCGTGCCATGTACACGCAGATCGATATGGGATGCGCACCGGAAAAATGCCGTGTGGTGGAAAACGGCATCAGTTATGAACGCTTGTGTGACATTCCCTTAAAAGAAGAGGACGGGATCGTGGACATCGGTGCTGTGGTTCGTCTGGCACCGATCAAAGATATCAAGACCATGATCTATGCGTTTTTTGAATTGTCCTGCCGCAAAGATAACGTGCGGTTGCACATCATGGGCGGCGTGGACGATCAGGAATATGCGGACGAATGTTATGCGCTTGTGAAGCAGTTGAATCTGGAGGATAAGATCATTTTCACGGGGCGCGTGAACATTATTGAATACTTTGAAAAACTGGATTTTACCTTGCTGACAAGCATTTCCGAGGGACAACCGCTTTCGGTTCTGGAATCTTTTGCCGCCCGCCGTCCGTGTGTTACAACCGACGTGGGATGTTGCAGTGAATTGCTTAACGGCAAGCCGGGCGATACGCTTGGCAAAGCAGGCTTTTTTGTGCCGCCGATGCAACGTGACAAATTGGCAGACGCGATGGAGATCTTGTGCGAATCCCGTGAACTGCGGTTAAAAATGGGTGAGATCGGTCAAAAACGCACGTATGAGAATTATCGTTACAACATCATGTTGACAAAGTACAGGGATCTGTATAAAGAGGTGGAAAACGAGTGGCAGGCATCGGTTTTGAACTGAAAAAACTGTTTCAAAAAACAGGTGTACTTAATACAGCCAAGGCATACGGATATGCCACAGTGATCTGTGCCGGTCCGATGTTGCTTGGTGTTATTTTGCTGCTCGGTATTATGGCGCTTTGCAGTGCGTTTCACACGGAAACGCATACGCGTGAACTGCTGATCTGTATGATCACGTATACGTTGTTGGCTTCTGTAACGGTGACTTCTTTTTTCTCTATGGTAGTTACCCGTTACGTTGCGGATATGTTATTTGAAGATAACAACAAAGCGGTGCTTCCGTCATTTTGGGGGTCTACGGTGGTCATGATGGCGGTTGGCAGCGTGCTGTACGGTATTTTCCTATTGTTTTCGGGCGCTACCTTGGCGCAGGGACTGTTATGCTTCATCTTGTTCAACGAACTGATCGTCGTATGGAATGCGATGAGTTTTTTAACGGCGATTAAAGATTACAAGGGGATATTCCTTTCCTTTTTGACGTCGGTGGCGGTGTCGATCCTGCTGGGTGCGTTGCTCTTGTGGCTCCGATTCCCGGTGATCGAATCGTTATTGTTTGCGGTTTCGGTGGGGTATGGCATCATGCTCATCTGGGACGTGGTACTGTTACACCGCTATTTTCCGCATGCCGATCTGGGCGCGTTTACGTTCTTTCGGTGGATCGATGCGTTTTTACCGCTCGCGCTGTCGGGCTTGTTTATGAACATCGGTATGTTTTCGCATTTGGTTATTATGTGGTTTTCGGACATCCAAGTGCACGTGCACGGGTTGTTTTACGGCGCGCCGTGGCACGACGTGCCGGCGTTGCTCGCATTCATGACCGCGCTCATGACCACCGTGAATTTTGTGGTATCGGTGGAAGTGAACTTTTATCCGAAATACCGCAATCATTACAGTCTTTATAACGATAAAGGCACCATCGGCGACATCAAGCAATCCGAAAAAGAAATGCTGGACACCCTCAAAACCGAAGTGTTTTATACGTCTTTGAAACAATTACTGTTCACGGCGGCGTGTATTGCGCTGGGTGGGTATTTGCTGGATTTATTGCCGTTGGGATTTAATGAAGTGATGCGCGGATATTTCCGCACCCTGTGCGTGGCATACGGTTTATATGCCATCGGCAATATGTTGATGCTGATCTTACTGTATTTTACCGATTATAAAGGCGCGTGTGTTACCACCGGCATCTTTGCGGCAACCACCGTGGTGTTTACCCTTTTGTCTTTGTGTTTCCCGTACGTATATTACGGATTTGGGTTTTTGCTTGCCGCGTTGGTGTTTGTGGGAGCCACGGCGTTGCGCTTGGATTATTTCACAAAACGGTTGCCGTTTTACATTTTATCGGTACAACCGCTGGTTGCCGAAGGCCGTTCGGGTCTGTTTACGCGGTTGGGTGTGTATTTGGAAAAGCGGTTTGAAAGGGGATCGTTATGAAGTTGAAAAGAGTGATGGTGGGTGCGCTGGCGCTGGTGCTATCCCTGACCGCGTGTTCCTGCGCGTTTGACGAGGCGGTGAACAGTGATCTGGGAACCAAGGTGGACCCGCAGGACATTCAAACCGAAACCGGTATTCATCTGCGTGACAAGGAGTTGTTATACAGCCAGTATGACAACACGGAGATCGTCACGATGTACCTGACGGTGTCTTCCGGTAACGAGGGCGAGGGCACCAACCATACGTGGGATGAGATCAATACCTATTCCGCATACGATTACGATCGCATGGGTGTGGATCGCTATAAAGTGGCGGGATTGTTGCAGGTGGGCGATGAAAACGGCTTGATCCCCGGTGAACTGGGATACGGTCAGGTGGCGCCCAACTGTACCGTGCAGATCCGCGGTCAGTCGTCCAGCCGCAACCCGCAGAAAAACTATAAGATCAGCATCAAAGACAACAAAGGTGATTGGCGCGGGCAAACCACCATTGCGCTGAACAAGCATCAGGGTGACGGGTTGCGCTTCCGCAACAAGTTGGCGTTCGATCTGTTGTCCGGTGTGGATGAGTTGATGGGCCTGCGCACGACGTTTGTGCGGCTCTATGTGAAAGATACCACCAAGGGGGACAACGCCAAATTTCAGGATTACGGTATTTACACGCAGGTGGAACAGTTGAACAAGACGGCGCTGAAAGCGCACGGTCTGGATAACCGCGGCCATCTGTACAAGGTAAACTTCTGTGAATTTTATGAATATGAAGACATTATTGTTTTAAAGGACGACCCGCGTTACGATCTGAAAAAGTTTGAAGAAGTGTTGGAGATCAAAGGGGACGATGATCACACCAAACTGATTCAGATGCTCAAAAAGGTGAACGACTATTCCACGCCGATTGAAGACATTTTGGAAGAACAGTTTGATCTGGAAAACATCGCGTATTGGATGGCGTTCAACCTGATCGTCGGCAACGTGGATACCCAAAGCCGAAACTTCTATCTTTACAGTCCGCAAAACGTGGACAGATGGTATATTTTACCGTGGGATATGGACGGTATGTTGCGCCGCACCGAGTACAAGCTGGTCGGGCGCGAGGACTATGAGGCATGGGAAAGCGGCATCAGCAACTATTGGGGGAACGTGTTGTTCCAACGGTGCTTAAAATCGGAGGTGTTCCGCAAAGCGTTGGATGACGCGATGCTGGATCTGAAAAACACGTTGACCGAAGAGTATGTGAATTCCTATGTACAGACGTATGCGGAGTTGTTGAAACCGTACGTGTACAGGGGCAGGGATCTGACGTATGCACCGCTGACCAGAACGGAATACGACAAGGTGGTCAAGGGCATCAACGCGGAAATTGCGGATAACTACACACGGTATCAGGAGTCGCTTAAAAAACCGATGCCGTTTTACATCGGTAAACCGCAAAAGACCGAAAGCGGGTATACCGTGGAGTGGGACAGCTCGTTCGACTTTAACGGCGAGGACGTGACCTATACGTTTGAGTTGGCGCGGGATTACCGGTTTACGAATCCCATCGTTAAGCAGACCGATCTGATGATCCCGACCGCGTCGTTTGACAAGTTGCCGAAGGGTCAGTATTTTATGCGCGTTACCTCCAAAAACGAGAGCGGGGAAACACAGTACGCATTCGATTATTATCGTTTGGAGTTGGGCAAGGTATACGGCACCAAATGTTTCTACGTAGACAAAGACGGCGCCGTGGCGGAGGACATATATGTCGAAAACTGAACGGTATAGAAACGAGTGGAAGTATCTGATCGATACCGCGCAAAAAGAGTTGATCTGCAAGCGGTTGGATCCCCTGCTGAAACTGGATAAGCACGCCAAAAACGGCGGGTATATGATACGCAGTTTGTACTTTGACGATTGCTATAAATCCGCTTATGAAGAAAAAGATGCGGGTGTTTTGAAACGTAAAAAATACCGCATTCGCATTTACGATTGCGGTGACAGCAGTATCAAGTTGGAACGTAAGAAAAAATTCGGTGCTTACATATTCAAAGAATCCGCCTCGCTTACCAAAGATGAGGTGTATAAGATACTGGACGGCGATTATGAGTTCTTACTGCACAGCGATAAATCGCTTTGTCGGGAATTTTACATTGAGTGTATGAGCAACGTGATGCGGCCGCGCACCATTGTGGATTACGATCGCGAACCGTGGATCCTGGACGAGGGAACGGTGCGGATCACATTTGATATGGACGTGCGCGCGGCGATCGGCAGTTACGATATTTTTGATCCAACATTGCCGACGTTGCCGGTGCTGGAACCCGGCAAGTGCGTGATGGAAGTGAAATTTACCGAGTTTTTGCCGCAGTTTGTGCGCGAAATCTTGCCGGATCGAGCGTCGGAGTTTACGGCGGTATCCAAATATGTGTTGTGCTATGAAAAGACCGAGTATATGAACACGTTCAAATACTGGTATGAGAATTAAACGGAGGGGATAAGATGAGTATTCAGGATTTTATTAAAAATTCCATTTTGGAATCCGGTGCGTTTGACGGTGCCAGTTTAACCAGCATTGTGCTGGGAATTATCACCGCGTTGGCAATGGGTGCGGTCATTTACGTGGTATACAGTAAATTTTATGTGGGTGTCATTTACTCGCGCAGTTTTGCCATCACCCTGGTGGGTATGACCGTTTTAACCGCTATGGTAACGTTGGCGATCAGTACCAACATCGTGATCTCCCTCGGTATGGTCGGTGCGTTGTCTATTGTGCGTTTCCGTACCGCTGTGAAAGATCCGTTGGATCTGTTGTACTTATTCTGGGCTATCACAACGGGTATCACCTCCGGCGCGGGCATGTATTTACTGGTGGTGATCACGGCGGCGATCATGATCGCCATGATCGTGATTTTCTACCACAAACAACAAAAGGGCCGCATCTACATTGCCGTGATCCATTACGTTGGCGATGAGGTTGGTGACAACGTGATCCGTGCATTCGGTAAGATGAAGTATTTCATCAAATCCAAGACCGTGCGCAAAGGCAGAACCGAGTTATCGGTGGAAGTATATTGCAAAAACAACGATACGTTTTTCCTGGACAAAATTCGCGATACCGAGGGCGTGGAGGATGCCACGTTAATTCAGTATAACGGTGAGTATCATGGATAATTTTTTGAAAACAAGCA
>JAFSIB010000109.1 GCA_017440005.1 Clostridia bacterium | reverse complement strand
GTTGTGGCACCAAAGTGAAGATCGCGATGTTATTGGACAAGCACGATACCATCGGCATTGATGCCGTGGCGATGTGCGTTAACGATATCATCTGCGTCGGTGCCAAACCGCTGTTTTTCCTGGATTATATTGCTTGCGGCAAGAACTATCCCGAAAAAATCTCCGATATCGTCAAAGGTGTTGCCGAGGGTTGCGTACAATCTGGTGCTGCTTTGATTGGCGGTGAAACCGCTGAACATCCGGGACTGATGCCGGAAGATGATTATGATCTGGCAGGTTTTGCCGTTGGTATCGTCGATAAAAAAGATATTTTGGATAACAACACCATGAAAGCGGGCGATGTCGTGATCGCCCTGCCGTCCAGCGGTGTTCATTCCAACGGCTTCTCGCTCGTTCGCAAGGTGTTTGACGTCGAGAACGCTGATTTAACATCACCCGTCGCCGAACTTGGCGGCAAATCGCTCGGCGAAACGCTGCTGACCCCAACTAAGATCTACGTAAAACCCGTCCTCGCCTTGCTTGAACAAGTCAAGGTCAAGGGGATTTCCCATATCACCGGCGGCGGTTTTTATGAGAATATTCCGCGCAGCATTCCGGACGGTCTCGGTGCGGAGATCAAGCGTAGCGCTGTGAAAGTACTGCCGATCTTTGATCTTTTGGCAAAAGTCGGTAACATTGATGAACGGGATATGTTCAACACCTTTAATATGGGCGTTGGCATGAGCATCGTAGTTTCGCCCGACGAAGCAGAAAAAGCGTTGTCTGTTTTGAAAGAAAACGGTGAGGATCCGTACATCATCGGTAAAATCATCGAAAGCGATGAGAAAATTACCATAATCTGAAAGGAAAATGTTCATGGATAATCAAGTGCGTATTGCCGTTTTGGTGTCCGGTGGCGGAACAAATTTACAAGCCTTGATTGATGCCGAGCAAGCGGGTACGATTCAAAGCGGTTCCATTCAGTTGGTAGTTTCCAATAACCCTTCTGCATTTGCGTTGGAGCGTGCCGCCAAAGCGGGAATTGATACCGTTGTGGTAAGCCGAAAAAAATGCGGCTCGCAGGAAGCATTTGAACAAGCCATTATGGACGCGCTTTCACAGTATCAGATCGATATCATTGTGCTGGCGGGATTTATGTCCATACTCAGTGAACGATTTACAAGTACGTACCCGAAACGCATCATCAACGTTCATCCGTCTTTGATCCCATCGTTTTGCGGAAAAGGTTTTTATGGGTTGCGTGTACATGAGGCCGCGCTCGCATACGGTGTCAAAGTGACCGGTGCCACGGTGCATTTTGTGAACGAGATTCCCGACGGGGGCGAGATCATTCTGCAAAAAGCGGTTGCCATCCGTGAAAACGATACTCCCGAAACCTTGCAAAAACGCGTTATGCGCTTGGCGGAGTGGAAGATTTTGCCTGCGGCGGTAGAAAAAGTCGCGGCACAAATGAAAGGGCAGAAAGGTGAATAAGAAATGGCTTTATTTGACTTAAAAACACTTTTGAGTGAAAATACATACCCCGGCCGTGGTATCGTGATCGGTAAATCTGCAGACGGCAAGAACGCGATGATCGCGTATTTCATCATGGGTCGCAGCGTCAACAGCCGCAACCGCATTTTTGAAAGTTTTGAAGGCGGCATGCGCACCAAAGCCTTCGATGAATCCAAACTGTCCGATCCGAGCCTGATTATCTATAACCCGTATTTGGTCGCCAAAGACGGCGCGATTGACATCATCACCAACGGTGATCAAACCAACACCATTTTCGATCATATTAACGCAGGGAATACATTTGAGAGTGCTCTGCGCACACGGGAGTTTGAACCGGATGCGCCGAACTTCACACCTCGTATTTCAGGCATTTGCTATTATGATGGCGATTTCGCCTATAAACTGTCGATTTTAAAATCGGCAAACGGCCGTCCCGGAGCCTGCAATCGGTATTTCTATGAATATGCTCCGGAAAACGGCATCGGTCATTTCATCCACACGTATAAATGCGACGGCGATCCCATCCCGTCTTTCTACGGTGAGCCCGAGGAAGTTGCGTTACCGAATACCGCCGAAGAACTGGCAGATTTGGTATGGACTAACCTGAATGAAGATAACAAAGTTTCGTTGTTTGTTCGTGCTGTCCCGTTAAACGGTGACAAACCCACTGAAATTATTATCAATAAAAACAAGTAAGGAGCAAAAGCACCATGAAAGAATTTGAACTGAAATACGGTTGCAATCCCAACCAAAAACCGTCCCGTATTTATATGCAGGATGGCAGCGAACTGCCCATTCAAATTTTATGCGGCAGACCCGGTTACATCAATTTCCTGGATGCCTTTAACTCCTGGCAGTTGGTAAAAGAGCTTAAAGAAGCACTCGGCTTGCCCGCTGTAACCTCGTTTAAGCACGTTAGCCCGACCTCGGCGGCTGTGGGGATTCCGCTGTCGGATACGCTGAAAAAGGCTTGTTTCGTGGACGATATCGAGGGTCTTGACGATTCGCCGCTCGCGTGCGCATACGCCCGCGCCCGCGGTACAGACCGTATGTGTTCCTTTGGCGATTGGGTCGCGCTCAGTGACGTTTGTGACGTCACCACGGCGAAGATGATCGCACGCGAGGTGTCGGACGGTATCATTGCACCGGGTTATGAGCCGGAAGCGTTGGAGATCCTCAAAACCAAACGCAAAGGTAACTATAACATTGTGCAGATCGATCCCGACTACGTCCCTGCTGAGCAGGAGACCAAGCAGGTCTACGGCATTACCTTTGAGCAGGGTCGTAACAACTTTAAGATCAACCGTGAACTGCTCAACAACATGGTGTCTGCCAATAAGGAGCTGCCGGACAGCGCGGCGCGCGATCTGATCATTGCGTTGATCACGCTGAAATACACGCAGTCTAACTCGGTATGCTACGCGGTAGACGGTCAGGCAATTGGTGTCGGTGCCGGTCAGCAATCCCGTATTCACTGCACCCGTCTGGCAGGTGGCAAAGCGGATACGTGGTTCCTGCGCCAGCATGAAAAGGTGTTGAACCTGCCTTTCAAAGCGGATATTAAACGCCCCGACCGCGACAACGTTATCGACGGTTATATCAACAAAAATGAGGAAGACGTTTGTGCCGACGGTAACTGGCAGAAATACTTTACCGTGCAGCCCGAACCGTTGACCGATAAGGAAGCCAAAGCCTATTTGGCGACGATCGACGGTGTGGCGCTCGGCAGCGACGCATTCTTCCCGTTTGACGATAATATTGAACGCGCCTATCGCAGCGGCGTAAAATACATCGCCGAGCCGGGTGGCTCCATTCGTGACGACGTGGTCATCGAATGCTGTGACAAATACGGCATGACCTTGTCGTTTACCGGTATGCGTTTGTTCCATCACTAATCTACAAGGAGCGTCTCTATGAAAATCATGGTCGTTGGTGGTGGCGGACGCGAGCATGCCATTATCAAAAAAATCAAGGAAAACCCTGCTGTTGAGCAGATTTTTGCGGTCCCGGGAAACGGCGGCATGGCAAATGACGCTACCCTTGTGCCGATCGGCGCTAAGGATATTGATGCGATCGTAGAGTTTGCTGTTAACACCGGTATTGATTACGCGGTGGTTGCACCCGACGATCCGCTGGTGCTGGGTGCGGTGGATGCTTTACAAGAAAAAGGCATTCCTTGCTTTGGCCCCGAAGCCAAGGCGGCGATCATTGAGGGCAGTAAGGTGTTCTCCAAAAACCTCATGAAAAAGTACGGTATTCCGACCGCCGCGTACGAAGTGTTTAACGATATGCAAGCGGCATTGACCTATCTGGAAACCGCTCCGATTCCCACCGTCATCAAGGCGGACGGACTGGCACTTGGTAAAGGTGTCATCATCGCTATGACGCGGGATGAAGCCAAAGATGCGGTCCGTTCCATGATGCAGGATAAGGTGTTTGGCAAGAGCGGCGATAACGTCGTTATTGAGGAATTTTTAACCGGTCCGGAGGTGAGCGTGCTGTCGTTTACGGACGGTGAAACGGTCGTTCCTATGATCTCCTCGATGGATCATAAGCGGGCAGGGGATAACGATACTGGCTTGAATACCGGCGGTATGGGTACGGTAGCACCGAACCCGTATTACACAGATGCCATCGCAGAGCGTTGCATGAAGGAAATTTTCCTGCCGACCATTCGCGCCATGAAAGCGGAAGGCCGTACCTTCAAGGGTTGCTTGTACTTCGGCTTAATGCTGACCGAAAACGGCCCGAAGGTAATTGAATATAACTGCCGTTTCGGTGATCCCGAAACGCAGGTAGTCTTGCCGTTATTGGAGAGCGATCTGCTGACCGTGATGCAGGCTACCACCAACGGCACTCTTGCAGATACCGAAGTGAAATTTAAGAACGAACACGCTTGTTGTGTTATTATGGCATCTGCCGGATATCCGACTGCGTATGAAAAAGGTTACGCGATCACGATTCCGGCGGCAATTGCCGATCAAGTATATGTTGCCGGTGCCAAGCTGTCCGATGGAAAGTTGCTTTCAGACGGTGGCCGCGTGTTGGGTGCGACCGCAATCGGTGATTCACTTGAACAAGCGATTGCAGCATCTTACGATCTTGTAAAACAGATTCATTTTGATAATCAGTATTACCGCACAGACATTGGAGCGCGTGCTATGCAGGCAAAAAGGGAGGCGTAAACGTGGTTTACAGAGTATTTGTTGAAAAGAAAAAAGAATTGGCGAGCGAAGCAAAATCGTTATTGAATGACGCTCGCACGTTACTTGGCATTACCGCCCTCACCGATGTGCGTGTGATCAACCGTTACGATGCCGAGAATATTACCGATGACTTGTTCGAGTACGCGAAAAAGACTGTGTTTTCCGAACCGCAGTTGGATACCGTCAGTGGTGAACTTTCAGTGGACGGTGCCACGGTGTTTGCGGTGGAATTTCTGCCCGGTCAGTTTGATCAACGTGCCGATTCTGCGGCACAATGTATTCAGATCATCTCAACGGGTGACCGTCCCTTGGTACGCACCGCAAAGGTATATGCTTTGTACGGTGATTTGAGCGAACAGGAAATCAACGAAATCAAAAAGTATGTTATCAATCCGGTTGAGGCACGCGAGGCAACACTCGAGAAACCCGAAACGTTGCACATGGAATATGAGATTCCCACAACCGTAAAAACGTTAAACGGCTTTATCGATTTGGACCGTGCGGGTCTGGATGCATTTGTGGATGAGTATTCACTTGCCATGGACGGCGATGATATTGCGTTCTGTCAAGCATATTTCCGCAGTGAAAAGCGCGATCCTACCATCACCGAGATCCGTATGATCGATACGTATTGGTCGGATCACTGCCGTCACACCACGTTCCTCACAACGATTGACGCCGTGGTATTTGAAGACGAATTACTGCAGAGCACTTACGAGGATTATTTGGCGACCCGCAAAGAACTGGGGCGTACCAAACCGATTTGCTTAATGGATATTGCCACGTTGGCGGTCCGTTATCTCAAAAAACACGGTAAACTTGAGAAATTGGATGAATCCGAAGAAATCAATGCATGTACCGTCAAAATTGAAGTAGAAGCCGACGGTAAAAAAGAACCGTGGTTATTGCTTTTCAAAAATGAAACGCACAACCATCCCACGGAAATTGAACCGTTCGGTGGCGCGGCTACCTGTATCGGCGGTGCGATCCGTGATCCGCTCAGCGGCCGCAGTTATGTATATGCCGCCATGCGTGTGACCGGCGCAGCCGATCCGCTCAAACCGGTAAGCGAAACGATCCCCGGTAAATTACCGCAACGCAAGATCGTTACAACCGCGGCGGCAGGTTACTCCTCGTACGGTAACCAGATCGGCTTGGCAACCGGTATGGTGGATGAGATCTATCACCCCGGTTATGCGGCAAAACGTATGGAGATCGGTGCTGTGATTGCTGCCACTCCTGCTGAAAACGTACGCCGTGAGTGCCCCGATCCCGGTGATGTTGTGATCTTACTTGGTGGTGCTACCGGCCGTGACGGTTGCGGCGGTGCTACCGGTTCTTCCAAATCGCACACTTCCAAATCGTTGGAAACCTGCGGTGCAGAAGTGCAAAAAGGTAATGCTCCCGAGGAACGCAAATTGCAACGCTTGTTCCGAAACGGCGAAGCCACGCGCATGATCAAACGTTGTAATGACTTCGGTGCCGGCGGCGTTTCGGTTGCCATCGGCGAATTGGCGGACGGTTTGGAGATCGACCTGAACGCCGTTCCCAAGAAATACGAAGGATTAGACGGCACGGAACTGGCTATCAGTGAATCGCAGGAACGTATGGCGGTTGTGGTGGAAGCCAAAGACGTGGATGCGTTCTTAGCGCTTGCCAAGAGCGAAAACCTCAACGCTTGTCCCGTGGCGGTTGTTAAGGCGGAACCCCGCCTTGTTATGAACTGGAACGGTGCAAAGATTGTAGATATCAGCCGTGAATTCTTGAATTCAAACGGTGCTGAAAAACACGTTACCATCACGCCGGCGGCTCCCGCTTTGCAGGAAAAGGTCGTTTCCGATAACTTTAAAGAAGAATACGTCAAGTTGGCGGGTGACCTGAACATCTGCTCAAAACGCGGTTTGTCCGAACGTTTTGACTCCACGATCGGTGCGGGTACCGTTCTCATGCCGTTTGGCGGTAAACATCAGTTGACGCCCATCCAGGCTATGGTTCACAAAATCTCCATGGAAGAAAAGCACACGGAAGACGTGTCGTTTATGTCGTGGGGGTATAACCCGTTTATCACGGAACAGAGCCCGTACCACGGTGCTTATCTCGCTGTTGTGGAATCGGTATCCAAACTGATTGCGACCGGCGCTTCGTTTGAAGACGTGTACCTGACCTTCCAGGAATACTTTGAACATCCCGGTAAAGACGGTAGACGGTGGGGCAAACCCTTGGCGGCGCTGCTTGGCGCATTTGCCGCACAGAAACAGTTGGGTATCGGTTCCATCGGCGGTAAAGACTCCATGAGCGGTACATTTGAGGATTTGGACGTACCTCCCACGTTGGTCTCCTTTGCCGTTACCACCGGCAAAACGTCGGATGTGATTTCTCCCGAATTTAAGTCGGCAGGTCACAAAGTTGTGTTGTTATCTCCCGAATTTGACACCAAGCAGTTGCCCAAAACCGAATCATTGCTTGCGTTGTACGATCAAGTGACCGCGTTGCAACGTGCCGGTAAAGTGTATGCCGCATATACGCCGACCATGGGCGGTATTGCCGAAGCCGTCTTGAAAATGGCAATGGGTAATGCACTTGGCTTCTCCTATGACAAGGGAATGACCTTGTCAGACATTTTCGGTTATCACTACGGTAGTTTCTTGCTTGAGGTGGATGCCGATGAAGCGGTTGGTAAAACGGTTGGTTTCGTCACCGATAACGGCACGATCACCTACGGTGATGAAACACTCGGCTTAGCGGATTTGTTGGATGTGTATGAAGATAAACTCGAAAGTGTTTACAGTTGCAACATCCCGCAAGGCGGCAAAGAGATTCCGAACTTTGTGTATAATCGCGATCAATTCACGGAAATTGCCGGTTACTACGTTGCCAAACCGAAAGTGTTGATTCCGGCTTTCCCCGGTACCAACTGTGAATACGATTCGGCTCGTGCTATGCGTGATGCAGGTGCTGATCCCGAGATCATTGTGATCAACAACCTGTCGGCTGACGGTATTCGCCGCAGTGTGGAGCACTTCGCAGAACGGTTGAAAGACGCGCAAATGATCTTTATTCCCGGCGGCTTCTCGGGCGGTGACGAACCCGATGGCAGTGGTAAGTTTATTACAGCATTCTTCCGTAATGCGGCTGTCAAAGATGGAGTAACCGACCTGCTTGAAAAACGCGGTGGGCTGATGTGCGGTATCTGCAACGGCTTCCAGGCTCTTATTAAACTCGGTTTGGTTCCGTACGGCAAAATCATCGATACCGATGAGCATTGCTCGACCTTGACGTTCAATACGATTGCACGTCACCAATCCCGCATTGTGCGTACGCGTATCGCCTCCAACAAATCTCCGTGGTTGTCCAAAATGCAGGTTGGCGATATTGTAAACGTTCCGATCTCGCACGGCGAAGGCCGTTTCCTTGCAGAGGAATCCCTCATTCAGGAATTGGCGAAAAACGGACAGATCGCCACACAGTACGTGGATCTTGACGGCAATGCCACGTCGGATATCCGCTCAAATCCCAACGATTCCATGTACGCCATTGAAGGTATCACTTCACCGGACGGTCACGTGTTCGGTAAGATGGGTCACAGTGAGCGTATCGGAAGCGGCATGTATCAAAACGTGCCCGGTAACTATGATATTCGTATGTTTGAAGCAGCAGTTGATTATTTCCGTTCATTTAAGGAGTTGAAAGATTGATGGCTTACAAAACCGATATTGAAATTGCTCAGGAATGTACCATGCAACACATCACCGAGATCGCTAAAGCGGCTCACGTGGATGCCAAGTATATTGAGCAATACGGCAACTACAAAGCAAAGATTGATCTGAAACTGTTGGAAGAAACCGACCGTCCGGACGGTAAATTGGTACTGGTGACAGCCATTACACCGACACCCGCCGGTGAGGGTAAAACCACCACGACCATTGGTCTGGCAGACGGTATGAAACGCATTGGAAAAGATGTGACGGTCGCCCTGCGCGAACCGTCACTCGGTCCGGTGTTCGGTGTCAAGGGCGGTGCCGCAGGCGGCGGTTATGCCCAGGTCGTTCCCATGGAAGATATCAACCTGCATTTCACAGGTGATTTCCACGCGATCGGTGCGGCCAACAACCTGCTTGCCGCTATGTTGGATAACCATATCCAACAGGGCAATGCACTCGGCATTGACGTACGCAAGATCACGTGGAAGCGTTGCGTAGATATGAATGACCGTCAGCTTCGCTTTGTGGTTGACGGCATGGGCGGTAAAGCAAACGGTGTCCCGCGTGAAGACGGTTTTGACATTACCGTTGCCAGTGAGATCATGGCAGTATTGTGTTTATCGTCTTCCATCACAGACTTAAAAGAGCGTCTTTCTCGCATCATTGTCGGTTACACGTACGATGACCAACCGGTGACTTGCGGTCAACTCAAGGCCGCAGGCGCCATGACAGCTTTATTAAAGGATGCTCTCAAGCCGAACCTTGTTCAGACATTAGAAGGTACGCCTGCCTTTGTACACGGCGGTCCGTTTGCCAACATTGCTCACGGTTGTAACTCGGTCATGGCAACCCGCATGGCTCTTAAGATGGGTGATTACACCATCACAGAAGCCGGCTTTGGTGCTGATCTCGGTGCCGAGAAATTCCTGGATATCAAATGTCGTATGGCGGGATTGACACCGGATGCGGTGGTTGTGGTTGCCACTGTCCGTGCGCTGAAGATGCACGGCGGTCTTGCCAAGACCGAACTTGGCAACGAAGATTTGAAAGCACTTGAAAACGGTATCCCGAACTTGCTCCGTCACGTTTCCAATATCAAAAACGTGTACAAATTACCTTGTGTCGTAGCGGTAAACCGTTTCCCGACCGATACGGATGCGGAAATCGATTTTATTATTGCCAAGTGCAAAGAACTGGGCGTCAACACGGTGTTGTCCACGGTATGGGCAGAAGGCGGCAAAGGCGGCGAAGCACTGGCACGCGAAGTTGTGCGGTTGTGCGAGGAAGAACAAGGCGACTTTACGTTCTCCTATGAACTGGACGGTACCATTGAAGATAAGATCCGTGCAGTTGTACAGAAGGTGTACGGCGGAACCGATATCACGGTTATGCCGGCTGCCAAAAAGCAGATCCAACAGTTAACCGCACTCGGTTTTGAAAACTGTCCGGTTTGCATTGCCAAGACTCAGTACAGTTTCTCCGATGATCCCACCAAACTCGGTGCTCCGGAAAACTTCACGGTCACGATCAAAAACGTGAAGATCTCTGCCGGTGCAGGATTCATCGTGGTGCTGACCGGTGATATTCTCACCATGCCGGGATTACCGAAATCTCCCGCTGCCGAACGCATCGATGTGGATGAAAACGGCAAGATCATCGGTTTATTTTAATCAAAACAGTCCACTCATTTGAGTGGACTGTTTTTTGTTGATAAATAGCAAAATAGGGATTGACATCCGGTGGTTAGTGTGCTATAAAGTCTTTGAAAAAATGAATAACCAGTGGGTGATCGGCATGTCGAGATGTAAGACGAACGAGAAACACAACACTAAACATTTCAGTGACGAAGAAATTCTGAAGCGCGAAAAAGTCCTAATGGAGTGTTATGCCAAGAATAATGGCCACACACTCAAGATATTTTTTGGACTTTTTAAAGGCGATTATTTCAGACTGTTTCTAGCGTCACTTTTTTATATTATTAAGTCGTCCCCGGCATGGGTCATACCGCTCATTACCGCCGACGTTATCAATCTTGCCATTTATAAACCGGAAAATGCCATTTGGCGTTTTGCATTGGATGCAGTTATTGCGTTGGTTGTATTGGCACAAAACATACCAACGCATACCCTATACATACGGTTTTTTAGTTTGGCAAAGCGAAATGTGGAGGCAGGCCTTCGCGGTGCCATGATCCGTAAACTTCAGCAGTTGAATATGTCTTTCCACAAAGAAATGCAATCAGGTGCCTTGCAATCCAAAATTATGCGTGACGTGGAAGCTGTAGAAAGTTTTGCTTCTTCGGTGATAGAAGTAGGACTTAACGTGGGAATCAATATGATTATCACGTTGACGGTTGTCATTAATAAGAGCCTACCCGTCTTTTTTATGTTTTTGGTGTGCGTCCCGATTGCTGTTTTTGTGACTTCCAAATTCCGGATCCCGATGCGCGAACGCAACCGCGCATTCCGCAAAGAGATCGAGCAAACGTCTTCGGACGTGATCGAAATGATTGAGATGGTGCCCGTCACACGAGCACACTCGCTGGAGGACGTGGAGATTCGCAAACTGACCAAAGAGATCACCGCCGTTGCAGAACGCGGTTTTCGTTTGGATAAGATTCAACATCTGTTTGGCTCGGTCGCGTGGGTACTGTTTCAGTTGTTTCAGGTGTTGTGCTTGTTCTTCACCGGCTATTTAGCATACCGTGGTATTATCACACAGATCGGCGATATCACGCTGTATCAGAGTTATTTCACCTCGTTGCTTGGTTACGTTAACTCAATTATTGCGTTAATGCCGGTATTTGCCCGCGGTTCTGAAGCAATCACCTCGATCGGTGAAATCCTCAATGCTTATGACATTGAAAAGAACACGGGAAAAGAACGGTTAAAACAATTAGACGGAAACTACGAATTCCGCAACGTTCGCTTTGCGTATGAAAATGAGGCTCCTGTTTTACAGGATCTTAACCTGACTGTACATGCAGGTGAAACGGTGGCGCTGGTTGGCGAATCCGGTGCCGGTAAATCCACCGTTTTGAATCTGCTTATCGGGTTCAATGAAATTTTGGATGGTGAAATTCTGATTGACGGCAGATCCATTGATTCGATCAATCTGCGTTCGTACCGCAAATTCCTGTCTGTTGTACCGCAAAAGACCATTTTGTTTTCCGGTACGATACGTGAGAATATCACATACGGCAATCCCCGCATAAGCGAAAAAAGGCTTTGGGAGGTAATCGATGCCGCTAACTTGCGTTCGGTGATTGAAAAGTTACCAAACGGTCTGGACACACAAGTGGGCGAACACGGTGATAAATTGTCGGGCGGACAACGTCAGCGAATTGCGATTGCGCGTGCCATCATCCGCAACCCTCGGGTGATTATTTTTGACGAAGCAACATCGGCGCTGGATAGTGTATCCGAACGCGAAATACAAGAAGCCATCGACAACCTCACACGTGACCGCACAACGTTTATCGTCGCGCATCGTCTTTCTACCATCCGAAATGCCGATAAGATCGCCGTTATCGGCGAAGGGCGTTGCCTGGAATACGGCACGTACGAAGAACTCATGGACAAAAAAGGTGAGTTTTACAAGTTAAAACAAGTGCAGGGTTAATCATAAAAAAGCAGCCACGTAACACATACGGTTACGTGGCGGTTTTTTATTTCGTCATTTTTTCTTGTTTTACTTTGTGATCGATCACGTGGCGGCTACTAAGCTCTTTGTGAATGTCTTCCAGACTGATACCTTGTTCGATCATCAGTACCATCACGTGATAGGCAAGATCAGCAATCTCGTATATGGTTTCGGCTTTATCGTTATCTTTCGCCGCGATAATCACTTCAGTGGATTCTTCACCGACTTTTTTGAGGATCTTATCCAATCCCTTTTCAAACAGATAGGTGGTATAGGATCCTTCTTTTTTGTCGGTTTTACGGCCTTTGATCAATTCCATTAACCCTTGGTAGGAGAACTCGTGCCGTTCCTCGCTTTGGAATATAGGTGTTTCAAAGCAGGATGTTGTGCCTTTGTGGCAGGCAGGACCGTCCGGTTCCACCATCACCACCAACGCGTCTTTATCACAGTCTGCGGTAATGGAAACGATGTGTTGATAGTTCCCGCTGGTTTCACCTTTGAGCCACAGTTCTTTGCGCGAGCGGCTCCAAAAACAGGTCAATTCTTTCTCCATAGAGATTTGCAAACTCTCTTTGTTCATGTACGCCAGAGTCAGCACGCGTTTGGTGATGGCGTCCACAACAACGGCGGGGATCAAACCGTTTTCGTCAAATTTTAATTCATCTATGTTGATCATGATCATATTCCTCACAGTCTGGTTGGGATTTTGGCGGTTGCCATGTGTTGTTTTAAGTCGTGTATACTGACTTCACCAAAGTGGAAAATTGAAGCGGCAAGACCGGCATCTACGTGCGGTAACGTCTGGAACAAGGTGATAAAATCCTCAATCTTGCCGGCACCGCCCGAGGCAATGACCGGAACGGAGACTGCATCGCAAACCGCCTTGAGCATCGGAAGATCAAATCCTTGCTTGACACCGTCTGTATCGATCGAGTTCACGACCACTTCTCCGGCACCGTTACCGACACAACGTTTGATCCATTCGATTGCTTCCATGCCGGTGTTTTCCCGTCCGCCTTTGGCAAACACACGGAACACACCGTCCACACGTTTGATATCTACCGATAATACAACGCATTGGTCACCGTATAGTTTTGCTGCTTCGGCAATCAAATCGGGATTGCGTATGGCGCCTGAGTTGACACTGACTTTATCGGCACCGCATTTGAGTACACGGTCAAAGTCGGCTACCGTATTGATGCCACCGCCGACCGTTAAGGGGATAAACACACTTTTGGCGGTTTCACACAGGATATCCGTAAACAGTTTGCGTCCGTCCGAGGATGCCGTAATGTCGTAAAACACCAATTCGTCGGCGCCGTTATCACTGTAATATTTGGCCAGCGAAACGGGGGAGGACACGTCGTGCAATCCCTCAAAATTCACGCCTTTGACCACTCTGCCATCTCTTACATCCAGGCAAGGGATAATACGTTTTGTGATCATTGTGCCACCTCGATTGCGGTTTTTAAATCAATTGCGCCGGTGTAATAGGCTTTTCCGATGATAGCACCGTGAATCGAAAGTTTGGATAAACGGGTCACATCTTCTATGGAAGACACGCCGCCGGAAGCAATGATTTGCATACGGAATTCCTCTGCGAGTTGTTTGTACAGATCGTGGTTAGTTCCTTGCATGGCGCCGTCTTTGGAAATATCGGTGCAGATCAGAGTTTTAACGCCGATCGCTTCCATCTTGCGGCAAAAATCCAGTGCTTGATAAGCGGATTTTTCCGTCCAGCCTTTAATCGCCACAAAGCCGTCCTTGATATCAATACCAACTGCGATTTTTTCGCCGTATTGTTGCACAGCCTTTTCAACGAACCCCTCTTCGATAACGGCGGCCGTTCCGAGGATCACGCGGTCGATACCCGCTTTAATATATCGGTCGATCACATTCATGTTGCGGATGCCGCCGCCGATTTCACAGAATAAATCGGTTTGTTCCTTAACGGCACATACGGTTTCAAAGTTCGGCGTTTCACCGGATTTGGCGCCCTCCAGATCCACAAGGTGGATGTGTGTGGCACCGCATGCCTTAAAATCTGCGGCAATCTTGAGCGGTTGTCCGTAAACAGTCATTTGGTTATAGTCGCCTTTGTAAAGGCGAACCGCTTGACACTCGTACAAGTCAATGGCAGGGTAGATCAGCATGATACGTTCTCCTTCGGCTCGATAAAAGCGCGTAAAATGTTCAGTCCAACGGTTCCGCTTTTCTCAGGGTGGAATTGGCAGCCGTACACATTACCGCGCGCAACGGCGGCAGTTAACTCTGCACCGTACTCGGCGGTGGCAACGGTGGATTCCTCACAATCCGTTGCGTAATAGGAATGTACAAAATACACACAATCACCGTTTTGGATATAGCGGAACAGATCATTCTCCTGCTTGAAAATCAACGGATTCCAACCTATGTGCGGGATTTTATAGTCATTAGACGGCAGAACGTCTGCAATCGGTTTCACAGAGCCGGGAATCAAGCCCAATCCCTCATGCTCACCGTATTCATAACTTTTTTCAAAAAGTAATTGCATACCTAAACAAATACCAAGCAGCGGTGTGCCGTTTGCTGCGACGGTTTTTAATACGCGGTCCAAGCCGGATTCGCGCAGTTTCTGTGCGGCATCGCCAAAAGCACCGACACCGGGCAGGATAATACGGTCAGCTGTTTCTAAGAGGGCTTTGTCGGCAGTCACCACGACGTCTGCACCGATGGCTGCCAACGAACTTTTCAAAGAAAACAGATTGCCGACACCGTAATCAACAATTGCAACCATTTACAGAACTCCTTTAGTGGACGGGATCTCATCGGCGTATGTTGCATCAATCGCAACCGCATCTTTCAAACTGCGCGCGATCGATTTAAAGGCGCCCTCAATAATGTGGTGGGAGTTAACGCCGGCGGGTTGCCGTACGTGTAACGTACATTCTGCGTTTCGCACAAAGGCAATCCAGAATTCCCAGACCAACTGAGTATCGAACGTTCCCACTTTTTCCGTGGGGATTTCCAGACCGTAAGCAAGATATCCACGGCCGGACAGATCCACCGCTGATACGATCAGCGCTTCATCCATGGGGAGAATGCAATTGCCGTAACGGGTGATGCCTTTTTTATCACCAAGCGCTTCTTTGAATGCGGTACCGAGCGCAATGCCGATATCTTCCACCGTGTGGTGATCATCCACTTGCGTATCACCTTTGCAGGTGACCGCAAGATCAAAACGGCCGTGTTTGGCAAACAACGTCAACATGTGATCCAAAAATCCGCAACCGGTATCGATCGTGGATGTGCCGGTCCCGTCAAGGCAGAGCGACAAGGTAATGTCTGTTTCTGCGGTTTTACGTGTGATTTGGGATGTTCTCATATAACTTCCTCCAACAGGTTTGATAACGTACTGATCAGTGTTTCCATTTGTTTTGGATCGCCGATCGTGATACGGTTATAGTCGCGCAGTTTTTCTTTGTCAAAGTAACGCACCAGAATACCGCGCTCTTTTAACTTGGTATAGATCTCTTTTCCGCCGACCTTTTTATGTTTTGCAAACACAAAATTAGCCGAAGAGGGGATAACCGAAAATCCAAGGTTTATCAGTTTTTCGGTTGTCCATTCCCGTGTTTTCATGATCTGCTGACAATTATTGGTAAAATATTCAGCATCTTCCAAGGCGCCGATACCGGCAGCCATTGTCATGCGATTGACGTTGTAAGGATTGGTGGAATACTTCACCGTGTTTAGGTCACGGATCAGATCTGAACAAGCAAATCCCACACCCAATCTGGCACCTGCCATAGAACGCGATTTGGAGAATGTTTGTGTAACAAGTAAGTTCGGATATTGGTGAATCAGCGATACCGCACTTTCAGCACCGAAATCCACATACGCCTCATCCACAATCACAACATTGTTGGGATTGCTCTCAACGATTGCCCGAATATCTGCTAACGGCAATGCAATGCCCGTAGGGGCGTTAGGATTGGCGATAAAAACCGTTTTGCCGCAATTTACGTAATCGGATACTCGAATGGTGAAATCGTCATTTAAGGGCATTTCTGCGAACGGAACGTTGTTGAGCGCGGCAAATACCGGATAGAACCCATATGTGATGTCGGGGAAGATGGCCGGATGCTCTTTGTCGCAAAATGCCATGAATGCAAAATTCAGAATTTCGTCCGAACCGTTTGTGAACAAGATCTCATCGGATGCAACACCAAACACGTCTGCCGCCTTTTGGACCAAATCCCGACATTCCGGATCGGAATACAATTGTAATGACGCGGCTGCCTTTTCCGCCGCAGCGATTGCTTTGGGAGAAGGGGGATAGGGCGACTCGTTGGTGTTCAGTTTTACGTACTGTTGATCTTTCGGTTGTTCGCCGGGCGTATACGGCGTCAATCGGTTATATTTTGAAGAAAAGAATTGACTCACGTGTTATCATCCTCTGTACGAATTACCGCGCTTTTAGCATGGGCGGTCAAGCCTTCCGCTTTTGCGAAATAGGCAACGTCATCTGCGACTCTTTTCAGTGCATCGCGCGTGTAATACGTGTACTGTGTTTTCTTGATAAAATCGTCCACGGATAACGGACTCGAAAAACGGGCCGTACCGCTGGTGGGTAACGTATGGTTCGGTCCTGCAAAATAATCACCGAGCGCCTCGGGACAATGACGTCCCATGAAGATGGAACCCGCATGACGGACGCGATCCAGATAATCAAACGGATTATCCACGCACAATTCCAGATGTTCCGGCGCGATCTCGTTGGCAATCTCAATCGCTGTTTCCAGCGTATCCACTACGATGATCTTGCCGTTTACATCGATGGACGCCCGCGCAATTTCTTGGCGGGACAACAACGGGATTTGCTCTTCCAAAGCCGCTTGTACCGCCAGCGCCAACGGTTCGGATTCCGTTACTAAAACAGCACTTGCCAGTTTATCGTGTTCCGCCTGCGATAACAGATCAGCGGCGATGTGCGCAGGGTTTGATTTGCCATCTGCAATAATTAAGATCTCGCTCGGTCCGGCGATCATGTCAATGGACACTTTGCCAAACACCTGCTTTTTTGCTTCCGCAACAAAGGCGTTACCGGGGCCGACGATCTTGTCCACTTTCGGTACGCTTTCCGTACCGTAAGCGAGTGCGGCAATCGCTTGTGCGCCACCGATCTTAAAGATCTTGTCCACACCGGCAACCGAAGCGGCGGCGAGGATCACGGGATTGACCTTACCGTCTGCCTGCGGCGGAGTGACCATCACAACTTCACGACAACCGGCAATTTTGGCCGGAATAGAATCCATCAATACAGTGGACGGATAAGCAGCCGTGCCACCGGGGACGTAAAGGCCGGCGCGATCAACCGGGATAATCTTTTGCCCGATTACGATACCGTCTTCGTCGTTGATAATAAAACTGTTACGTACTTGTTTCTCATGAAATTTTCTGATATTGTTAGCGGCTTTTTTCAAAATCTCCAGAAATTCAGGTTCCACTAACGATATTGCTTCTTCTATTTCTTCTGTGGAAACCAGAAGAGAGGAGAGCACCGCTTTGTCAAACTTTTTGCAATATTCATACAAAGCGCGATCGCCGTTTTGGCGAACGTTATCAATAATCTGTGATACGATTTCTTCCACGTTGACCGTGGGTACAGCGCGGGCGAAAATATCTTCGTTGGCAACTTCGCCGTATTTTAAAATTTGGATCATGGTTTATGCCTCCGTCTGTGCGGCGAGTTCGCGCACAACCTCGTCAATTTGCTGCTTCTTGAATTTATAACCGGATTTGTTGGCAATCAATCGTGCGCTGATCGGTACGATGGTTTCGATCACCGAAAGATCGTTTTCTTTTAACGTGGTACCGGTTTCCACAATATCGACGATCACATCGGACAATCCCAGAATAGGGGCGATCTCAATGGATCCGTTCAGATGAATAATATCGATATCACGGCCTTTGGACAAATAATACTGCCCGGCAATATTGGTGAATTTTGTTGCCACACGAAGAGTGCGGTTGGGATCATCACGGAAACCGTTTTTAGCAGCAACCGCCATGCGGCATTTTCCCATGTTAAGATCCAGCAATTCATAAATATCCGGTTCGTATTCCAGTAAAATATCTTTGCCGGCAACACCGATATCGGCGGCACCGCGTTCAACGTAGATGGCAACGTCGGAAGGTTTTACCCAAAAATACCGCACACCGCAATCCACATTTTCAAAAATCAGTTTACGGCTGTTCTCACGGATTGAAGGGCATTCAAAACCGGCGCGCTCAAACATCGCATATACTTTTTCGCCGAGTCTGCCTTTGGGTAAGGCAACGTTAAGCATGGTTTTCAAGAACTGTCACCTCACCGTTTGAGAGTTTTAACAACTGTTTGTAACGAACAGTTGCGGGAATGTCGCGTTGTGCCAGCACGTGTTGACCGGCATCTGTCAACGATTGAACGTGACGGCGGATTTCCTGTATGGGCGTTCCGTCTTCATACAGCAATACGGTGTCCACATCAAAGGCGTTCACAGCCGTGTCAAGACGTTCCAGTTGATCGGTGTATAAGGCAAACCCGATCGCACGGGATTTGCGCTTCATTTTCTCCATCAGTTTATCGTATTGACCACCGGACAGTACACCGGTCGGTAAACCGTCAATAAAGCCTTTAAACACAAAACCATTATAATAGTGAATGTTATCTACTACCGAAAAATCAATACGCAGCATATCGTCGTCCGGCAGAGCGCAAACCACCTGTTCAAACGATTGCCAGGAGGGGAGATGGCTCAAAAGCGGTGATAAAACCGGTAATACGTCTTTGCAGGTGCCGGAAGTATTCGCAAGTGTGCACAATACGTTGATGGCTTCTGCGCGAACACCTGCTCCCTCTAAAGCGGCTCTCAATTCATGCGTGTTCTTTTCACTGATGTATTGGAACAGACGCGGCTTTTCCTCTGCGGGGATTCCCATGCTGTCGATGAATTCGGACAACAAACCAACGTGGGAGACGTCCAGAATACAAGCAGGAGAGATAGCCTTTAAACTTTGCATTGCCAAAGTCAGCACTTCGCAGATACAATAGTCATCAATATTTCCCAGACATTCCAACCCGATCTGCATAATTTCTTTAAAAGCATGTGAGCCTTTGGCCACGCGATAGACGTTTTCATTATAATAAACCTTTTGTACACCATCCGTATCATCTTTGCTGTTTTTTACGATGGATAACGTAACGTCCGGTTTAAGCGCCATCAGTTTTCCGTTTGTATCGGTAAAGGTGATGACACTGTCGGATATTAAAAAGTCTTTGTTGCGTGCATACAGATCGTATTCTTCAAATTTACTCATCTTATACTGAGAGTAGCCGAATCGCTCATATAAGGCGCGCAGCGAAAACGTGACGCGTTCACTGAATTTTAACATGACCTGTTGCATTATTTGTTCTCCTTTAACCGCTCGATCGCGGTACGGTATCCGCCGTTACCGTAATTCAGACATTTGCTGACACGCCCAATGGTGGCGGTACTGATACTGACCTTTTCCATGATCTTTTGATAACTGTCACCGTCAGACAGTAAAATGGCAGTGTCCAGACGTTGCGACATATCCTGAATTTCTTTGATGGTGCAAAGATCTTCAAAATATGTGTAACATTCCTCGATCGTCTGCAAATTTAAAAATGTTTGAAATAAACGATCAATGGATTCAGAACGAAAATTCATAAAAAAATCCCCCTACGGTAAAATACTTTACCATGTTAACACTTTGCCGCGCTAAAGTCAAGTTCTTTTGCAAAATTTATATATGCAAAAGAAACAGTCAGCAGAGCAACGCTCCAGCCGGCTGTTTCTTTGATATTATTGCAACGTTGCCGCCATAACGGCTTTGATGGTGTGCATGCGGTTTTCGGCTTCATCAAACACGATGGAACGGTCGCTTTCAAACACCTCGTCGGTGACTTCCATGCAATCGATGCCGAATTTTTCGTACATTTCCTGACCGGTTGTGGTTTTTAAGTCATGGAAAGCGGGAAGGCAATGCATGAAACGACATTGCGGACCGGCAATGTCCATGAGTTTCATGGTGACACGATAGGGGGAAAGCTCAGCAATTCGCTCTTTCCATACGGAATCCGGCTCACCCATTGAAACCCAAACGTCGGTGTAAATGACGTGTGCACCTTTGACGGCTTGCTCGGGATCGGTAATGAATTCCAAAACAGCCCCCGTTTTATCGGCGATGGCTTTGCACGTATCGATCAGTTGCTGGTCGGGAAAGTATTTCTGCGGTGCACAAGCAACAAAGTGCATACCCATTTTGGCGCAACCTACCATTAAGGAGTTGCCCATGTTATAACGGGCGTCACCCATGTATACCAACTTTTTGCCTTTGAGGTCATCAAACTGCTCACGGATCGTTAAGAAGTCAGCTAAGATCTGGGTGGGGTGGAACTCATTGGTGAGACCGTTCCAGACCGGTACACCGGCGTATGCACTGAGTTCTTCCACGATCTCTTGTGCAAAGCCGCGGTATTCAATACCGTCAAACATCCTGCCCAGTACGCGGGCGGTATCCGGAATGGACTCTTTTTTACCCATCTGCGAACTTTTGGGATCCAAATAAACCGGGTGCATCCCCAGATCGGCTGCTGCCACTTCAAAGGCACAGCGCGTACGGGTGCTGGTTTTTTCAAATACCAAAGCGATGGTTTTTCCTTCGCACAAACGGTGAGGGATGCCCGCTTTTTTCTTGGCTTTCAGATCCGCGGAGAGATCCAGCAATGCTTCGATTTCTTCGGGGGTATAGTCAAGTAATTTTAAGAAACTGCGATTGGTAAACGAAGTTGACATCCGTATACACTCCTTAAAAATTATTCTGCACAAACCGTCTTGATAATCTCAACGGCTTTTTTCAAGGTTTCTGTGGGGATGTTGAGGGCGGGCAATAATCGCACTTTATCCTTTGCTGTTAAGCAGATCACGCCTTTTTCCATACAAGCGGTAACCACTTCTTTGGCGGGTTTAACCGTTTTGATACCGATCATTAACCCTAAACCGGAAACCGATTCAATGCCGTCAGCATTCGTCAACGCATCAAAAACATATTGGCTTTTGGCGGTAACTTCCGCTAAGAAAGCATCGTCCAAACGGTTGATCACACTCAATGCACCGGCACAGCACACGGGATTGGCACCGTAGGTGGAACCGTGATCACCGGCGCCTAAAACGTTTTGCATTTTTTCGTTCATTAGTGTGGCACCGATCGGCAGACCGCCGCCCAATCCTTTGGCGGTGGAAACGATATCGGGTTCAATACCGTAATGCATATACGCATACAATTCACCGGTACGGCCGTTTCCGGTCTGCACCTCGTCAATGATAAGCGGAATGTCGTTTTCTTTGGCTAACGCGGCAACACCGATAATAAATTCACGGCTCAACGCGATCACGCCGCCCTCGCCCTGCACACATTCCAACATAATGGCAGCAGTCGGGATATCGGCAACCATTTTATTGAGCGTTTCCAAATCTTCGGCATCCACGTGTACAAAACCCGGTGTTAACGGGTTGAATAACTGATGAAAATGATCTTGACCGGTAGCCGCAAGAGTGGTTAACGTGCGGCCGTGGAAACTGTTTTTTAACGTGATAACCGTGTAACAATCGGCACCCTTTGTTTCTGCGGAATACTTACGCGCTACCTTGATGGCACATTCGTTTGCTTCAGCACCGGAGTTGGAAAAGAATACTTTTTTCATGCCGGTGCGTTCACACAAAGTTTGTGCCAGATCGGCACACGGTTTGGTGTAATACAGATTGGAGGTATGTTGTAACGTGGACGCTTGTGCCGTCACGGCAGCGGTCCATTCTTTATCAGCAAAGCCAAAACTGGTAACACCGATTCCGGAACCGAGATCGATGTATTCTTTGCCGTGAATATCCGTTACCACACTACCGGTTCCCGATACCAGTTCCAGCGGGAACCGTGCATACGTACCGGCAACGTACGTTTGATCCTGTGCAATAAAACTATCCATTGTTTTTTTAACCTTTCGTTACCATGGTACCGGCGCCTTCGTCGGTGAGCAATTCCATCAGAATGGAGTGGTGGATGCGGCCATCCATGATGATGACGTTGTTAACACCGCGGTTTAACGCTTCGATACAACAATCCACTTTGGGAATCATACCGCCGGAAATGACGCCTTCATCATATAAAGCTTTGGCTTCTTGGACGGTGATTTCCGGAATTAGCGTGGAGGGATCGTCCTTATCACGCAACACGCCCGCAATGTCCGTCATCATGATTAGACGCTCGGCGCTCAAAGCACCGGCGATGTGAGCGGCTGCGGTATCACCGTTAATATTATATACGTTGCCGCTTTCGTCACATGCGATGGTGGAAATAACGGGGATATATCCTTTTTCCAGCAGATCCAAAACCGGATCGATATTGACGTTGGTGATATTTCCCACAAATCCTAGTTGTTCGTTTTTGAACGTGGCTTCAATCAGGCGACCGTCAATACCGGAGATGCCCATAGCCTTGGCACCGGTCATCTCCAGCAGGTTGACAAGCGATTTGTTCACTTTACCGGCAAGTACCATCTGTACGATGTCGACGGTTTCTTTGTCGGTAACACGCAAGCCGTCAATAAACTCCGGCTTTTTATCCAGACGCGACATCATCTCACTGATTTCGGGGCCGCCGCCGTGTACCAACACAACTTTGACACCGGTCAACCATAACAAGACAATGTCCTGCATGACTTCTTTTTTCAGTTCCTCGTTGATCATGGCGTTGCCGCC
Source organism: Clostridia bacterium (assembly GCA_017440005.1). GTDB lineage: Bacteria > Bacillota > Clostridia > Oscillospirales > Acutalibacteraceae > RGIG3009. Next base: position 926 of record JAFSIB010000109.1, on the reverse strand, counting down.
GTATTTCACAACGACGATCTCGCCGTTATAGCGGCGAATATAGGGAAGAGCAGCGGTTAATACTTCTGCGCGTTCGGCATTGGAAAAACTGTTTTGCATGGTAATTCTCCTTTTACGTGCGGTAATCGCCGTTGATTTTTACGTAATCGTAGGTAAGGTCACAACCCCAGGCACACGCCGAATAGGGACCGTTTCCAACCGAAACCAGGATTTCAATTTCCTTTTCCAACAGAATGGATTTTGCCAGTTCTTCAGAAAAGGGAATACCGGAACCGTCTTTGCATACGGCGATCTCGCCTTTTGCCGAGCGGAAGGATACATCTACTTTGTTAACATCGACATTCGCGCCGCTGTATCCGATGGCGCATAAAATGCGTCCCCAGTTTGCATCGGCGCCAAACATAGCCGCTTTGAGAAGGCTGGAGCAGATCACACTCTTGGCTGACGTCTTTGCCGCCTGCAAAGTGTTTGCCCCAGTCACCTTGCATTCCAGTAATTTTGTGGCACCTTCGCCGTCACCGGCAATGATGCGGCACAAATTCACCGTTACGGTGTTCAATGCCTTCATAAAGGTGTTAAAGGCTTCACCTTCTTCGGTGATCAACTCATTTCCGGCAAGACCGTTTGCTAAAACCGTTACCATATCATTGGTGGAGGTGTCACCGTCAATACTCAGCATATTGAACGTGTTGGCGATATCACCGGATAAAGCTTTTTGCAACATATCGGGAGCGATCGCAACATCAGAGGTGATGAACACCAGCATGGTTGCCATGTTGGGATGGATCATACCGCTGCCTTTGGCAATACCGCCGATACGGCATACCTTGTCACCAAGGGTGAATTCAACGGCAACCTCTTTTTGAACAGTATCGGTTGTCATAATGGCTTGTGCAGCGTTAGAGCCACCTTCCACCGATAAACCG
>JAFSIB010000108.1 GCA_017440005.1 Clostridia bacterium | reverse complement strand
GGAGAATCCGCCGCCGCGGAAGTTATCAAAGCCTGCCTCACACCACACGGTGGCATCGGTCATCTTCTGAATATCCTCTTCGGTGACTTCCCACCATTTCTTCATGATAGCGTTGCCGTTTTCATCGCGGCACTCACCGCAGGCATCCAGACAAGCGGCACCCGAGTTGAGCAGGTGAATAATACCGCCGTTTTCTTTGGCTTTGCCTTCCATCTCATAACCCGTCACGCGCTTGGTAGCTTCGGGACCAGAAGGTACGCACGTCGGCAAAGATCTGCGCGCGGTGGGTGAGTAAGCGCATGAACAGCATGCCCATACCGTTGAGTACGTCGTTTTCGGTCGCGAGTGTGTACGGTTCGCGCGCGCCCTCATAGTCAAACGTGGAACTGAGAAGCGCTTCGGGGTAGTCACAGTTCGGCCAATGGTCAGTCCACTGGCGCTGACCCTGGAATCCGCCCGCAATGGCGTTGAGACCCACCATTTCTTCCTCGCATCCCTCGGGCAGATTGGGGTTGCCTGCCATCAGATCTTTGATGATGCAGTACATCTTTACGGTGAATTCCCATTGTTTTTCTTTCTCTTCATCCGAGAATTTCACAAAATCGGGGTTGTCGTCACGCCCCATTTTGCAATGCTCTTTGGTCCAGGCAAGGGCTTTCTGATACTCTTCCTCGTTGTAAATGCCCTCTTCCATGCGGCGCAGGATCTCCACCTCGTCCACCGATTCCACGCGCATACCGAAATACGATTCCATCACGTCCTGATCAATGATCGAACCGCCGATACCCATGCACTGCGAACCGATCTGCAGGTAACTCTTACCGCGCATGGTCGCCACCGCGACCGCCGCACGGCCAAAGCGGAGCAGTTTTTCTTTGACGTCTTCGGGGATGTCGGTCACCTGATCGCGATCCTGCACTTCATGTCCGTAAATGCCGAAAGCGGGCAATCCTTTTTGTGCGTGGGTGGCGAGCACCGATGCTAAATACACCGCGCCCGGACGTTCCGTACCATTGAAGCCCCATACACCTTTGATGGTGTTCGGATCCATATCCATGGTTTCCGAACCGTAGCACCAGCACGCCGTCACGGTGAGCGTGATGTCCACACCCGCCTTGCGGAACTTATCCGCACACGCGGCGGATTCCGCCACACGGCCGATGGTACTGTCCGCAATGATGACCTTCACGGGTTCACCGTTGGAATAGTACAGGTTTTCTTCAAACAGTTTCTTGGCAGACTGCGCCATTGCCATGGTCAGGTCTTCCAGACTTTCACGCAATTTCATGGGTCCGCGCCGACCGTCGATGGTGGGGCGGATACCGATTACGGGATAGTCGCCGATATACCGATTTTTTGCCATACCGAGTCATCCTTTCCGTTGTACAACGTAAAATTTCATTAATATCAGTATAACACTTGACTGTGGGGGATTTCTTGCAGTATAATCCTTAAAAGTAGGACGATTTTACGATTATGGGGGAAATACGATGCGTTCGTTCGTTTATCACGAAACGTTGCAACACGGCACACCGGATTTTCCGGCGGAATATCATTACGTGGATGCGCACCATCCGCGGTACGTCATGCCGTTTCATTGGCACAAAGAATGGGAACTGTTGCGCGTGGTACACGGCACGTGTACCGTGTATGCCGACGATCGGGCGGTGCCGGCGAATGCGGGGGACGTGGTGCTGTGGCACGACAGCATGCTGCACGGGTGCATCCCGCAGGAGGGGTGCGAATACGAATGTTTTCTGTTTGATCTGCATGGACTGTTCCGCAACGCCGAGCGGTTCAAGCAATACCTGCGCCCTTTTTACCGTTCATGGTTGTTGCCGCAACTGTATTTCGGGGCAGGGGAGCACCAGCCGCTTCACGCCGTCGTGTCCCAACTGATGAACGGTTGCCGCGAGACCGAACAAGGGGTCGTGTACAACGAACTGCTGGTACTCGGCAGTTTGTGCAATCTGTTCGCGTATATCTTAGAAGCCGATCTGCACGCGGCGGATCCCGATCCCCGCACCCAACGCATCCACCGTGTGGAACAGGTCAAAGCCGTGCTGGAATACATTGAGCAGGAATACGCGTCACCCATTACGTTGGACGATCTTGCACGCGTGGCGGGCATGAGCCGCAATTATTTCTGCCGCGTTTTCCGCGAGATCACGCAACAGACCCCCATTGATTATCTGTTGCATTACCGCGTGGAGAAAGCCGCCGCGCAATTGGTGTCCACGTCTTTGTCGGTCACCGATATTGCGATGGATTGCGGATTTAACGATCAATCGTACTTTATCCGCATGTTCAAACGCCTCAAAGGCGTCACCCCCAAACAATACCAGTTATCGGCGGCAGGAAAGCCCGTGATCCCCTTGCATTTTGACGGTTCATTTGATATACTGAATGTAAAGAAAGAACAGGAGTGATGGTTCATGGCACGGAATCGTGTGAAACTCACGATCGGCGGATCGGAATTTGTGTTATCGTCGGATGAGTCCACGGAATACATGGAAGCGCTCGGTCGGACAGTGGATCGGGAAATGCGCAAACTCATGGAAGACAATCCCCGCATGTCCATGAACATGGCGGCGGTTCTCACCGCGATCAACAATGCGGATCGCGCCCGCAAAGCGGAAGCCGCCACCGATAACCTGCGCACGCAGGTCACCGAGTATCTGGAAGAAAATAAAGCGCTGCGCGCCGAAATGGACGCGTTGCGTCGGTTATATTCCTGATGGCGGAACTATTAGCCCCTGCCGGTTCCCGGGACTCCATGGTGGCTGCGGTCCGCGCCGGCGCGGATGCAGTCTATCTGGGCGTGGGCGGCTTCAATGCCCGCCGTCACGCGCAGAACTTTTCCGTTCAACCCAATACCGATGCCACCCCCTCACTGAATGAGGCGGTGGCTTTTTGTCATGCCCGCGGTGTCAAGGTATATGTCACGCTCAACACGTTGGTGTTGGACCGTGAACTTCCCGATGCGCTTGCCGTTGCCAAAGCGGCGTGCGATTGCGGTGCGGATGCGCTGATCTTGCAGGATCGGGGACTTGCGCGCCGTATTCATGCGGCAGCCCCCACCATGCCGTTGCACGCCTCCACTCAGATGACGTGCCACACCCCTGCAGGTGTCAAGCAACTGCGGGATCTCGGCTTTTCCCGCGTGGTGCTCGCCCGTGAAATGACCAAAGAAGAGATCGCGGATTGTGCCAACCTCGGTTGTGAATTGGAAGTGTTTGTGCACGGCGCGCTGTGTATGTCGGTTTCGGGTCAATGTGAGTTATCCGCCATGCTCGGCGGCCGCAGCGGAAACCGCGGCTTGTGCGCACAACCGTGCCGTTTACCCTTTTCGGCGGAAGGGCATCCCGCCCCCGATGAAACCGCCCTCAGTTTAAAAGACAATTCGCTGTACGACCACATCCCGGAACTGCTGGAACTGGGTGTGACGTCTTTGAAAATTGAAGGACGCATGAAACGTCCCGAATACGTTGCCGCCGCCACGGCGGTACTGCGCGACCTGTTGGATCACAAACATCCCGACCCGCAGGTGATGGACGATCTGCGCGCCGTGTTTTCCCGCACCGGTTTTACCGATGGGTATTTCACGGGTGTGCGGGACAGTTCCATGTTCGGCATGCGCCGTGCGGAAGATATTGCCCCGCCCGCGGTACTCAACCGTTTATCGCACCTGTACCGCGCCGAACGGCAGAGTGTTCCCGTTACGTTGCATTTAACTGCTGATCCGCTCACCCTCACCGCCACCGATCCGAACGGGCATACCGTCACGGTGTGCGATGAAGAAGCGCCCCGCCTTGATAACCCGTTGCCCGCCGACCGCCTTATTGCTCAACTGCAAAAAACGGGCGGGACACCGTTTGCGGCGGAGGCGACCGCTGAAGCGGCGGCAGTACCGTTATCGTGCGTGAATGCCCTGCGCCGCCGTGCGTTGGAAGACTTGCTCCGTTTGCGCGGGGTTCCCGTACCGCACCCGTATGCGGAAACCGAATTGCCTGCTGTTTCCTTGCCGGACGGCACGCTCAACGGACTCGTCGCACGTGTGGAATCCTTAGAGCAAATTCGGGGAGATGCCAATGCGGATGTGTGGATCGTACCGCTCGGCAAACGTCCCAACGTGTCGCGGTGGGGTGTGGAGATCCCGCGCGGTATGTTCGGCAAAGAACCCTTCATTCAAAAGCAACTCGAACGCGCCGCCGCAGACGGGGCTCAGTTTGCGCTGTGCAACACCGTCGGTGCCATCCCGCTTGCCAAAGCGGCGGGGCTCACACCGATTGCGGGCGCCTTTTTGCACACGACCAACAGCGAGACCTTATCCGCCCTTGCCGAAGACGGCGCCGCGGCGGCGATTTTGTCCTTTGAACTCACCTTCCCGCAGATGCGCTTTGCGGAACAGAAAGGATGCGTCGGTCTGTTTGCGTACGGACGGCAACCGCTGATGCTACTGCGCGCCTGTCCCATCTCTGCGTCTATTGGTTGCCTTGGTTGCGGCGGCAGTCACACGCTCACCGATCGGCGGGACACGGCATTTCCCGTGCGGTGTGCAGGGGAGTGCAGTGAACTACTCAACAGTGTACCGCTTTATTTGGCGGATGCTCTCGGGCAGTTGCCGCCTCACGCCTTTTTGTATCTGCATTTTACCGATGAAGCGCCCGCACGCGTATCCCGCGTATTGGAACAATACCGTCACGGCGGCAAACCGCCGTCCGGCTTTACCCGTGGGTTATATAAACGCGGCGTGTTATAAAAAAGAACGCGCGGTCTGTACGAACAGACCGCGCATTTTTTTACTGCAATTGTTCGCGGATAACGGATGCCACCGCTTCGGCTTGTTCTTTCACCAAAGCGGGATCGTCGCCCTCCGCCATCACGCGGATGAGCGGCTCCGTCCCCGACGGACGCACCACAATGCGCCCCACACCGTCCAACGCCTTTTTGGCGGATGCCATGGCTTTTTTGATGGCGCTGTTGGTGTAAAACTTCACCTTACCCTCTGCGGAAATCTCCAGGTTAATGGTCAGTTGCGGGTATTTGGTCATAATGGATTTGAGTTCCGATAACTTGGCGCCGCTGCGCTTGAGATACGATAACAACTGGATCGCCGTCAACTGTCCGTCACCCGTGGTGGCAAAATCGCGGAAAATGATGTGTCCCGATTGCTCGCCGCCAAACGAAAACTCGCCCAGCAACAATTCTTCTAACACGTACCGATCGCCCACCTTGGTGGCGATGTATTGCAGGTCGTTTTCCTTGCAGAATTTCGTAAATCCAAAGTTGGTCATCACGGTGCCCACCACCGTATCGCCCGCCAGTTTCCCGCGTTCTTTCATGTCGATGGCGCAGATCGCCATGATCTGGTCGCCGTCCACCTCTTCACCGTTTTCGTCTACACACAAACAACGGTCGGCGTCGCCGTCAAATGCCACGCCCAGATCCAAGCCGTGTTCCACCACGTACCGCGATAACGCTTCCAGATGCGTGGACCCGCAATCGCGGTTGATGTTCACCCCGTCGGGCTCGTGTGATAAGATCTCCGCTTTGGCGTGCAATTCCTCAAACAACCGCGGCGCGGTCGCCGATGCGGCACCGTTGGCACAATCCACCGCAATGTGCATCCCGTCCAGCGCGTACAACACGGTGCTCTTCAGATGATCAATATAATCTTTTGCCGCGTTCGGGGCTTCGCTCACGCGACCGATCTCACCGCCGATGGGGGCGGGGAACGCCCCGTCACCGTCCAGTACGATCTGCTCGATCTCTTCTTCCAGCGCATCGGGCAACTTGTACCCGTCACCCGAAAACAACTTGATCCCGTTGTACTCCGCGGGGTTGTGCGATGCCGAGATCATGATTCCCGCATCCGCTTTGTACTTGCCCACCAAAAACGCCACTGCGGGCGTGGGGATGACCCCCAGTCGGATCACGTCGGCACCCACCGCACACAATCCCGCCGTCAACGCGGCATCCAGCATATCCGAAGAAGCGCGCGTGTCCGAACCGATCAGTACCACGGGACGGCGCCGCCCTCCCTTGGTCAGCACCAATGCCGCTGCTTTGCCGATACCGAATGCCAATTCACACGTCAGTTCCGTGTTCGCAATACCGCGCACACCGTCTGTTCCGAATAACCGTCCCATGTTTACACGCTCCGTTTCTCCACAATATCGTTCGCCGTTTTATAAATATGCCGCGCAGGTACCACGCCGCGCACGGAAGACAGGGGATAGACCTGCGTATCTTTCCCGATCACCGTACCGGGATTGAGCACACACCCGCACCCGATCTCCGCGTGATCCCCCAGCATCGCGCCGCACTTTTTCCTGCCGGTCTTGCACAGTTCTTCGCCGCACTTGATCACCACGGGCGATTTGTCACCTTTCACGTTGGACGTGATGGCACCCGCACCCATGTGCGCGCCGTGTCCCAAAATGGAATCGCCTACGTAGTTATAGTGCGGCACCTGCACTTCGTCAAACAAGATGACGTTTTTCAGTTCGGTGGAATTGCCCACCACCGCACGTTTGCCCACCAGTACGTTCCCGCGGATAAACGCGCCCGGCCGCACCTCGGCACCCTCGTCAATGATACACGGACCGATGATCACCGTGTTGGGATACACTTTTGCCGATTTGGCGATCCAGACGTTTTCTCCCTTGTCCTCAAACAATTCCTCCGGCAACGTTTTCGCCAGTTGTATAATATACTCGCCGATCTTACTCAGCGCATCCCACGGATGCGCGTGCAACGACAAGCACCCGCCCGCGATACTTTTGGATAAATCAAACAGTTCGTTTGTGTATACCATTTCGATCACTCCTTATCTCGCATAGTGTATGTGAATTTCCCGTTTCTCATTCCACGGGACAAAAAGTACAAGTTTCTTGTCCAAAATCACAAACGACAAAGCGCAGTATACACCCATATTTCACACTTGTCAAGAAAAATTTTACATTCTTTCAGAATCTTGACGGAAACGGGAAAAATCGGTATAATCGGTAAAAAAGGAGGTGTCGGGTATGGCAACCGGATGGCATACCGTAATTGTGGGTGGCGGCGCGGCCGGATTGGCGGCGGCGATCTTCTGCGCCCGCAAACTGGGCGGTGAGCGGATCTTACTGCTTGAAAAAGCGCCGCGTGTGGGCAAAAAACTGCTCGCAACCGGCAACGGCACCTGCAATATTACCAACCGCCATGCCGATCCTTCACATTATCACGGCGCGGATGCTGCGCGGTTTTGCGCCCCTGCGCTGGAAGCGTTCCCGCCGTCGGCGTGCGTGGAGTTTTTCCGTTCCCTCGGCATTGTCTGCGCACCGCGTGAAGCGGGGCGGGAATACCCGCTTTGTGAGCAGGCGGCGGCGGTACTGGATTGCATGCGCTTGGAACTGGCAGCACTCGGTGTCACCGAACGGTGCGATGCGGCGGTCACCGCCATTCGCCCCACCAAAAACGGCTTTACCGTCCACACCGCCGATGAAACGGTTTCTGCCCGCCACGTCATCGTGTGCACGGGCGGTGCGGCATCGCCGTCACTCGGCGGTTCGGCGGAAGGGTATACCTTGGTAACCGCGCTCGGTCACCGCAAAACACCGCTCTTTCCGTCCATCGTACAGGTGAAAACCGACGTCACTTACGTCAAAGCGATGAAAGGACTGCGTACCGATGCCACCGTCCGTTTCTTGTTGGACGGCAAAGAACAGTGCTCTCACACGGGGGAATTGCTGTTCACGGAATACGGCATTTCGGGTCCCGCCGTCATGCAGATCTCCCGTGCGGTGGGGGATTGGGAACGGCGCAAACGCGGTGTCATGACCGCCCAAATTGATTTGCTTCCCTCGTTTTCGCTCACCGATCTTACGGCGGAATTATCCCGCCGCCCCAAACGGCCTGCGGAACATTTCTTAACGGGGTTACTCAATAAACGCATCGGACAGACCGTATGCCGCGCGGCGGGTCTTTCGCTCACAGACCCCGTCAACGATCCCGCGCGGTTGGCGCACCTGATCAAAGCATTCCCCTTAACGGTGCACGGCACGCAAGGGTTCGGCGGTGCGCAGGTCACCGCAGGCGGTATCGATACCAACGATGTTGACCCGCATACCATGCAATCGCGTTTGGTAAAACATCTCTATCTCATCGGCGAACTGCTGGACATTGACGGCGATTGCGGCGGGTACAATCTGCAATGGGCATGGGCATCGGCGTATGCGGCGGCACAGGCGGTGATCGGCGCATGATACGGGTCGGCGGCATTTCTCTTCCGCTTTCGTACACCGAACACGATCTGCGGCGTGCCGTTGCCAAAAAACTGTCGGTGCGGGAAAGCGATATTACACAGTGTACCTTGTATAAACGTTCGGTGGACGCACGGCATAAAACGGCGATCGTGTTTCAGGTTACCGCCGCCGTCACGTTATCCGTCGCGGAATCGCGTTTTTTAACGTTACCCACCGTATCGGCGGTCACGCCGCTTGTGTGGGACGTCCCCAAAGTGTCGCCGTTGCCGCATCGTCCCATCGTGGTCGGCACGGGCCCTGCAGGCTTGTTTGCGGCGTTAACGTTGGCCAAAGCGGGACTGAGCCCGCTTGTGCTGGAACGCGGTGAACCCGTGGAGATGCGGCAACAGACGGTGGAACGGTTCCGCGCATTGGGCGTGTTGGACCCGCATTCCAACGTACAGTTCGGAGAGGGCGGCGCCGGCACGTTTTCGGACGGAAAACTGAATACCGGTATCAAAGATCCGCGCATCCGCGCCGTACTGCAAACGTTGGTGGAAGCGGGTGCACCGTCTGAGATTCTGTGGCAGGCAAAACCCCACGTCGGCACGGATAAACTCTGCACCGCCGTGCGGGGATTGCGGGAACAGATCGTGTCGCTGGGCGGGGAAGTGCGCTTTGGAGCCGCGCTCACGGATATTCACACAGAAAACGGGCGCGTGCAGGCGGTGACCGTCAACCAAACGGAAACGATTCCCTGCACACACCTCATTTTAGCGATCGGGCACAGCGCCCGCGATACCGTGGCGATGTTGCACGCACACGGGATGGATATGATCAAAAAACCGTTTGCGGTGGGCGTGCGCATTGAACACCCGCGCGTCATGATCGACCGCAGTCAATACGGCACCTTTGCGGGACATCCCGCGCTCGGTGCCGCGGATTATAAACTGGTCACGCATCTTGAAAACGGCAGAAGTGTCTATTCCTTTTGCATGTGTCCGGGCGGTGTGG
>JAFSIB010000107.1 GCA_017440005.1 Clostridia bacterium | reverse complement strand
CAAACTGCTCCAATGCGAGGAGAGTGCTTCATTGCCGTCTTCAAAATCCGCTTCAAACACAACGTTCGGGTCGGCAACCTTTTCCGGCGCCAACGTAACGATGGTGGAATCGGTAAGACCGAACGAAGACGTCACGGTCACTTCAACCGTGCCGGAATCTGCGAGAGCCGTGAGTTTACCGGTTTGGGCATTGATAGTCGCTTTGGTCTCATCGTTGACCGACCAGGTGATCTCACCCACCGAACCGTCTGCCGGCTCGGCAGCAAAACTGAACTGCTTTTCAGCGCCCTTGCGGACGGTCGGTGCTTCGGGTTTGACCGTGATCGCCGTTGCGGGAGTACTGATCAATTCGATCTTGAAATCGTCCATCCACACAAAGTTGGTGGACGTGCTGCCGCGGTCGAACAGATACGCATAGTGATAGTTGACCGTCGGGGCTGCACCGGTGGTGACGGTGGCTTCTACCGTCTGCCAACCGGTCGTGGTTGCGTTGGTTGTAAGGGTTGCCGGCGACATGGTGATGTCATACTGGTCGTTGAGCGTGAACATACGCGTGCCGGTACCGGTGCCCTCATTTTTATACCTATATGACACCTTATACACACTGTTCGGCGCAAACGCCGCATAAATATAGGCACGGGTGGGAATACGCGAATTGGTCGGGATGCGCAGAGCATAGTTCCCTTCCAGATCCTGCGTAATATAATTGTTCAGCGTATGCGAGGCGCTGTGCGCCAACGTCTGACCGTTTTCAAAGTCATACAACACCGGCACTTCATCATACACCCACCGAATCCTGGCGGTTGCCGTGTTGACACCGTCCGTAACGGTAACGGTGGGTTTTGCGTGCGCAAACGTCCAGTTACCCGACTTGTTCTGGCTGGACAAACTGTTCGCCGTGGTACACGCTTCCGTTTTAACAACCGAACCGTTCATCGTGACAGCGTTAAACAACGTACCGCCGTACGGGTTGCTGTTGGTGCTGTAACGCCGCACCTGGTTATCCGCAATGGACCATTGCAAAGCGCTCGCATCCAGCGTATATCCTTGTGCATACTTTAACTGACTGAGCACATCATACGTGCTGTCAAAACGCGCAGGTACAGTAATGATACCGTCCTCAAAATAGAGAATCGGATCATCCGCCAAAGCAGGCAATACGAGGCTGGAAACCGTGCAGGTAACCAGCAACGCCATTGCCAGCACATAAGCCATTGTGCGCTTTAAGGTTGCTCTCATAATGTCTTCTCCTCTCGCAACGCAGGATCCGCACCGCATTTACGGTACACACATCCACTTTATGTGGCAATTATACCAAGACCTGCTCACACTTTTCAATAATTCTTGACAGAAATGCTAAATAGCACAGAAAGTTGACAGATTCTCCATGTTTTTAGGAAAAACATGGAGAATTACCGTTTTTACGCATCACATAATACACATGCGTGTCAAAAAAATCAGCGGCGAACGGTAACAAATTACCGTTCGCCGCTGTGCGTTATAAGGTTATGCGTTGGTTTTTTTCTTTTTCTTGACAAACAAGAGAAGCACGATGGTCACACCGCCGATTACGATGATACCGCCCAACACACCAAGTGTAATCCACAACCACAACAGGTTACTCTTCACAGGTGTAGGTGCAACAGGTACATCATCGACAGGTTTGTCTTCAGCCACAAAGTTGAGTGCCGCTTCCAACATCTGCGTGAAGGTCATGTTGCTCTGCGCCAACACCAACTTATCGATAAGGGCGCGTTCAAACTCGGTCATGGCATCCCATTCCGCTTTTGCACCGGCGATCCACTCATAGTTCGTGGCATCCACCACCGTGTACGGTGTGCCGTCTTCGGCGCAAGCGTAGTACGGAATGAAGTTTTCCGCTTTTGCCTGAGCTGCATAGATCTCCGCAACCAGATCCACATAACTGCCGCCGATCAGTTTGTCGATCTCGGCACGTTGTTCTTCGGTCAGGTTCAGATAGACCTTTTCGCCTTTGAGAATGTCCTCGTAATTATCGATCGTGACCTTGTTGACGACCTTACCGTTATCGTCGGTCAAGTATTGATCCACAAAGTCGGTAACCGCCTCGTCCTTTTCCTCAATGGGATCCAACGATCCGTCAGACTGCCATACGTGGATCCAGTCAACCTCCAGCGGGAAGTCGGAAGCACCGCCGAGGATGATCGGCATGGTTTGCGTATCCAAAACACTCCACAAGCCCTCGTAAGGATCATCGTCGCCGCCGACATTGATCTTGCCGCTCGGCATCGGATCCGGATAATCATCCTCGCTGTACTTGAGCGTGGCGATCAGTTCGTTGTCGAAATAGGTCTTCAGCAAACCTTTGCTCCATGCCATACCGTAGGTATGCCACTGATAGTCACCGATCGGCTCATAGTGTTTTTCACCACTCGAAACTTTAGAGGTCTGGTTACCGTTTTCGTCGTAACGGGTCTCGTGCAAGGTGGTGTCGAACCGCAACTTGCCGTACTTGTTACCCCAATACTCGATCCAGTCAAGTTCCAGACTGGTCTGGCCTTTCGGGCGGGTGCCCCAGATCGTATCGCAGGAGAATGCCCAGACAGCCGGTACACGGATACCGTTTACCTTGCCGCCCTCACCGGTTTCCTTCATGCGCAGGCGGATCTCCATGTAACCCATGTTGAATCCGTAACCAACGCCGGAGTGTTTGGCATCTACCGTACACATACTGTAGTTCCACGCCGTTTGATGGGTGGTCAAATACAAAATACCGTCTTCAATGCGATAGTCATCCGCAGTCAGGTTCGACTCGCCCCACGGACGGGTCACGTACCACTTGTAACCGTGGTTACCGGATGCGGTCTTATCGATGGTATCCTGCGTGGTAAAGTGATCACTGAACGTCAAGCGGTTGTAACCCATTGCCAAAGCGGCTTCAGGCGCTTTCACGAACTCTTCCTCTTTGGCAACACGCAGGTTAACGGTGGTATAGTTGTTGGTATCATCCGATTCCAGGATCGTCATGGTACTGTTGACACGTGCGGTGATCATATGGTCACCCGCAGTAGCCACCCACTCATCGCCGGCAGGCGTCGTAACCATCAGCATTTCGCCGACGTCGATCTTGCCTTGGTACGTCAAGGTCTTGACCTTTCGAGAATCCACCATGATGTCAATGGCAAAGGGCTTTCCACCCGCATAGGCTTCCTTACCCTGGTTGACAACCGAAACGATAAAGGACACTTTGGTATCCGGAGTCAGCTGATCGGCGTTATCCGGCGACCAGGTGATATCGGATACGATCAGATCGACCTCGGATGCCGATTCGATCACCGCCACATGATCCAGCATGACGTACTCTTCACCGGTTTCATATGTGAAGGTAATGGTCAGTTCTTCGTCTTCCGTCAGCGTTGCGGGCGTAATGAAGTCTACCTTGGTGAGGTCCTTTGAGTAAGATACTGCACGGTCTTTCTCGCCGTTAAGTTCGCCCTTCGCGATCTCTTCACCCTTGCTGTTTGTGATCTTGATCGAGAAAATCGTATCCGAGTTTCTCAGGCGATAACGGAACAGCACCTGGTAAGCGGTATCTGCTTTCAGGCCCTTAAACGTCTGGCTGATCGAACCGCCATCGGCCGTGTTGTCTTTCGGATCAAACCGAATAGCGGTGGAACGAACCACGCCGTTTCCAACCGAATACTCGGCATTTCCGCTCAGGCTCCACGCACCCTCAACTTCAGCGGTTTTCGGATCGTCAACTGTTTCAAACGTACCGTTCTGCAACGGGGCTGTCATGCCGTTAACCGTGACTTTGCAAGTAGCGGTTGCGCCGCTCTTAGCCTTTGCGGTAATAACGGTTTCACCGCCGCCGATTGCGGTCACGTTACCCGCTACCACATAAGCGACCTGCTCGTTGGACGATGTCCACTCGACCGCGTTAAGGTCTGCGGGGGACGGGGTGGCTTTCAAGGTAAGTTTCGTAGCGCGGCCAGGCGCCAACGTTACATCTTTTTGCTCGATTGCCAGCTCTTCCACGGGCGAACCGACAATGTATTCACGGATCGCCACGTTATCGACATACGCATACACGCCAGTGCCGACGTTATCGGTTTCCGACGTGGTCAGCGAGAACACGTAACCGTTTTCCGGATCGATGTAATCCGCCGTGGTAAACGTCTTTTTCGCATATTGCCACTCGGCGGTATCGATCGTGCCGGGTTCCACAAACACGCTGGGTTTCAGGTTACTGGCGCCGAGCGAGCCGGTGTACAAACGGAAGTCTGCACCCTTTTCTGCTTTGTACCAATAACTGATGATATAGGTCGTAGCCGGTTTCACCAGGACGTCCTGACTGTAATACTGGCTGGTGGCACCATTGAACACAAAGCCAACCGAACCGTTTTGACCGACTCCGTCCTGAACCGCTTTACTCTCTCTCCAGGAAACGGCAGGACCTTGTTCAAAGTCACCGTTGACAAGCAAGTTTGCCAGTCCGTGAACCGTAATGGTGATCTCGGCAGACAGACCGAACTCAGTCGTGCCTGTAATGGTTGCCGTACCGGCACCGAGGGCCTCAATGTTGCCGCGTGCATCCACGGATACAATGCGTGCATCACTTGTCGTCCAGGTCGTGCGGCCAACCAGATTATCGACCGGATCCCCAATCAGTAACAATTGACTCTGCTGACCCTTATCCATCTCCCGGCCAAGCGGTGCTTTAATTTTCACCGAGGTGACAGGCGGTGCATGTTCCACCGACTCATCAACAGTGATGACCGTGGTGGCTTCTTTTCCGTCTTTGAAGAAGGCATTGCTTGCCGTGATTGTCGCTTTCTGACCGGGGTCACCCACCAAGGTGATACGGCCGGTCTTAGCATCGACCAACACCACGTTCGTATCGCTGGACGTCCACGTTAACGTACCACCCAGCAACACCGACGTATCATAAACAGCGGTAAGCTGTTTTGTGGAAGTCGGATACAAGTGCAGATCCTGCTCCTGAATGGACAGTACACTGGAACCGTCAATTTCGTACAGTTGAATATCATCGATGTACGATTCAATGTTTCCGCCCTTGGCAGACTTGTTTGCAAGCTGAATATAAACAGCCTGATTGTTGCCGGCAGGTTTGATGTAGTAGCTGAACGTCTGCCATTCAGTGGAGGCAAAGCAAGCATATTGACCGTCGCCCGTTACGTCATAAGCGTCCGGCTGATAGGCATATACGGCATCCGCGCCCCAGTTTTCAAAGCGGAAGTTACCTTTCATGCGGAACGTGAGTTTCCACACCTTGCCGTCCTGATAACCGCCGATGGCGCTGAGTGCCAGATACTCACGGCTGCCCGTTGCCGGGAATTTGATAACCGTGTTGTTTGCATTGTCGGGATCGGGAACAAGCTCGACCGCGTTGGTTTCCTTGCCGTTGAAATGATTGGTCAGGAACGCCGTTTGCGCCGAAGAATCACTGCCGGGGATCAAGTTGAAGGAACCGTCCACCGGAGCCTCATACAATTCCCAATCTTTGGTGTTGAGCGTCACGGTGTCGCCTGCGGGCGTTGTCACCGTTACCGTGAAGGCATACACCGATTCCCTTGCCGTAAACAGCATCTGGTTGGCGCGCCATTCGGTCGTTTGCGGGACCTTGAAAACGTTTACGCCGGGTACGTTGACCTCAACCGTTGCACCAGCAACGTTGCTCTTGGTAACAAAACGCAGGGCATAGCGTGTGCCCGCTTTCAACGTCACACGCGGATCCAACACCTGGCTGCCTGCCGCCGCCAAATCAAAGTCGGCAACATCTGCCAGAGCGTTATTACCGGGAGTGGTTTCCACCGGCGGTTTGGTAGCGGTTTCGTCTACCGTGACCACACAAGTATCAACTGCAACACCTTTGTACAGCACCGTAATGGTTGCCGATTCGCCGTTGGCACCAACAGCGGTGACCACACCGTCTGTTGTGACGGTAACGGCGGCATTGTTATCGCTTTTCCACGTGACCTGGGCCATATCCAGATACGACACCTCGGGCACGGGCAATACTTTGAGTTGTGCATGATCGGTCGGATACAGGTTGAGCGTTTCGCGTTCCAGCATAGCGCTGGTCGCATCCGGAATCTCAAATACCTGCATATTGTCAATATACGTATTGTATGCCACACCGTCCACTGCGTTACGGATCGCCGTATAGTTAAGACCGCTGTAACTCTTCACGGTCATGTAAATTGTGGCGGTTGCCCATGCGTCTTTGGACAGGAACGACAGCGTTTTTCCGTCTGCCGACAAGGTGCCGTTACACAGATCTTTCACAAATGCGGCATCCTGATGCCAGATCTCAAAACGCACGCCGCCTTTGTAAGCGAAGGTGATCTTCACCAAGCCGCTTCCGATACCGTCAGCACTCCAGATGCCGGCAGAGTTCATGTAACTGTAGAAGCTACTGCCTTCGGGCGATTTCGGCATAAACATCACACGACCGGTTGCGTTGTCCGGGTCGGGAACAAACGTTGCCGTCGTAGAAGCAAAACCTTTTAAGAAGGCACTCAGCGACTCAAAATCGCCACCCGGCATGACGTCGAACGTACCGTCTTTCGGTGCTTCGTACAACGCCCAATCTTTGACTTGCACGACCGTGCCGTCACCGGTACCCGAATAGACACACACTTCAAAATCATCCACTGCATTGACGGTGGTAAACATCACCTGATTGGCATACCAATCATTCGTAACGGGAATGAAATACGCATCCGCACGCGCGTTCGTGCTCAGGTAAGATTGATCGGACGTGTTTTTGGTGGTATAACGCAACACGTACCGCGTATTGGCTTTCAGTTTGGCTCCCGGACGAACAGCATTGTTTTCGCTGCCGGCCAAATCCCAGGTGGGAACATCCGCCATCGCATTGACACCGGGTTGAGTGTCCACCGGAGGCTTCGGAGCGGTCAGATCGATCGTCACCAAGCAGGTGGCGGCATCCACGCCGTCCAACATAGCGGTGATGATCGCCGTTTTGCCCGGCTCGACATCACGAGCCGTCACGTTACCGTACTGATCCACCGTGGCAACGCTTTCATCGCTGGATTTCCAGGTCACACGGGCAGGATCCAAATAGGAGCCTTCCGGAAAACCGGTAACAGTCAACAACTTGTGGTTTGTCGGGTACAGCGGCAACTCGGACAAGCTCATCTGCAAACCGGTCGCGGTAACGATCTCGGTAATCGAGAAATCATCGATGTACAACGGTTTGGCACCCGCGCTGTTCTGGTTGGCGTTTGCAAACACCACATACTGCGCATCGCCGAATGTCTTTACATCAAAGTCAAAGCTGAGTGTCGTCCAGTTTTCGGACTCAAACCATAAGTAGCGAATGCCGTTGGAGTTGTTGTAACCGATCTTGGTCGGAACACCGTTCCACGTCATAAAATCGCCGCTGCTCCAGTTTTCCAAACGGAGCTGACCTTTGAAGCGGAACGTCACACGGAATTTGGTGCCAAGATACTGTGCTGTCGGCACAATATCTTTGATCCCCCAATACTTGTTATGTGCACTGCCGTCCGCGGGATAGCAAAGTACGTTGTTATCCGCATTGTCCGGATCCACCGTGTTGATAACACCGTCGGCATAGTAATCGGCAAACAGTTGCGACTGCGCATCAAAATCACCGGCAGGCATCACGTTGAACGTGCCGTCTGTGGGCGCTCCCCAGATCTCCACGTCTTTGATCTGCAGCGTTGCCCCTGCGGTTGCCGCCGGAGATACCGTCAGTTTGAAGACGGTGCCTGCTGCCGCCGCATCGGTTGTAAACATGAACTGGCTGGTCTGCCATTCTGTGGATGCAGGTACCAAATCGGTATCCGCACCGCCGTTGTGCGAAATGGACGCACCCAAAGCGCTACTCTTCGCCGTATACCGCACCGCATAGCGGGTGTTGGCTTTCAGCAGCACATTCGCCAAAATCTCAGCAGGATCATCACCGTTGTTCACGGTGCGGGACGTGTCCACGCCTTCAAAACCGTTGACACCGACAACCGAATATGCCGGCGGCTTGGGAGCGTTTTCATCCACCGTGACAACACACGTTGCGAAAACGGTGTCACTGTAACGGGCCGTAATGGTGGCTTGCGTGCCAAACGCGGCCGTGGTTTCCACCTTTACGTTACCTTTACTGTCAACCGAAACTGCATTCGGGTCCGAGGAAGTCCAGGCGATATCGCCGTCTTTGAGATAGGCAAATTCCGGCGTTGCGGTAACCGACAACTGCGTGCCGTTGCCGGGATAAATGCCCACTTCGGATTTGCTCATGGTGAGCGCAGTCGGCGCCGGCAGTTCATAAATCTGCAGGTCATCCAACCACAGCGGTTGGGACGAACCGTACGGAGCACTGCTGTTCCAGAATTCCAAATAGCCGGCGTCACTGCCGATCTTAATGTAATATGAGAAAGTCGACCACGAATCCGGCGAGTGGAAATACGTATGCTGACCGTTGCCCGTAATACTGTAAGCATCCGGGTTGGGCAAATACGTCGGATTGGTCACATAGCTGGTAATGCGCAAATAACCCTTCATGCGGAACGTAAACTTATACACTTTCGTGTTGTCAAACGTCACCACTTCCGGCAAATCGGTGTAGCGCGTCGCATAAGTCGTTTCGTTGCTCTTCGGGAAATACATCACCGAGTTGGAGGCATCATCCGGATCCGCGACGATCTGCGGGCCGCCGTTCGCACCGTCAAACTGACGGCCGAAGAATTCGGTCTGCGTATCCATGTCGCCACCGGTCATGACGTCAAAACTGCCGTCCTGCGGTGCCTTGAACAACTGGATATTCCGAACCTGCAATGTGTTCGTTGCTCCCTCATTCTTGATCTGACCGGCAAATTTACCGGAAGCACCGTTTGCAATAAACATGACTTGATACGAGCGCCAATTATCGCCGGTATCCTTCACGTTTTGGCGGCGCCAGGCATTGTTGCCGTCGGTAAACGACACAAAGCCGTTCGAGCCTTTCGACTCAAACCGCATGACATACCGTCCACCGTTTTCCAGCGCCACTTCTTGCGCCTCGGGGAAAGCACTGGTACCCGGTTGTACCGTATAACTGTTGGCACCCAGTTTTCCCTGCAGCAGATCAACATTGGCGCTTGCCAATGCGGGCAATACCAGACCGGAGATGCTGCAGGAAACGAGCAGCGCCACCGACAACAGAATTGCCAATGCACGATTCAGGTTCTTTCTCATAGACGAATCCTCCTTGACCCAAAATGCAGACAAAAATCCACATTACTTATACGATACGATTGTACCAACAAACACAAACAAATGCAAGCGTTTTTGTGCAAAATATTAAATAACACACATATTTGTGTCACATTCTCCATGTTTTGACGAAATTTACCTAGTTATCCGCGAACGCGCAACAAAAAACCGCCATTCGGCGGTTTTTGTTAAGGCACTTGCACACGCGGCGTTTCGGGATCTTCCACCAACGGTACTACACCCGTCTCCAGATATACGCGACGGTATTCCCGCGGTGTCATGCCTGTTTTCATTTTAAAAACGCGTGAAAAATAGTTGTAATCGGGGATCCCGCAGTTGGTCGCGATCTCCGCAATAGTGTGTTTGGGATCTTTCAGAAATTTGCACGCCAATACAATGCGTTTTTGCAGAATATATTTACCGATCGCCATTTTCACGTTCTTCTCCGCGCAACGGTTCAGCGTGGATACGCTGACAGACAACGATTTGGCAATATCCTCAAGCAACAGTTTTTCACGGAGATTTTCCTCAATATACGTTTGCGCGCGTTGCCACAGATCGTCCCGATTGCGCTGAATAAGTTTTTGCAGTAACAGATGCTCAATACAAATCTGCAAAATGTGGCACAACGCGCCGACACCGGCGCGGGACGTAGGAATGAGTTGGAAAAACTGGTGGTTCAATGCGCTCATATCCGCGATGTAATGGCGACAATTCTCGTAAACCGTGTTCCACTGTGAGCCAAGGGAAGTCTGGTCGTCCAATAAGTGCCCCAACATAACATAACCCAGGATCTCATCCCCGCGCCGTCCCGATTTGATAGGCACGCACACTTCAATAAGCCCCGCATGACATTGGTACACGCACAGGCTCCCCGTGCTTTTTGCCTGTTCAAATCCGTGACGGTCACATGCATCACACTTTGCCTTGCCGATCTCGGTGGATTTGATGTGTTGACAAAACGCGTTGGGTTGTGCCGGATACCGCAGTAGGTTGTTAAAATCCGGATCAAAAATAGCACATTGGTGACCCGTGAGCAGATAAATATCTTTGAAAATACTCTGTATCTCGTTTAGTTCAAAATAGAGGTTCATTTGTGCCGATTTCTCCCTTTTCGTCGCTTAAAACGTTCATTTTGACAGAATAGTGCTAATATTCAAGTACATTTTACTATCTAAATTTGTAAAAGTCAAGTACAATATAGATATATATAGACCTTATTAAGAGAAAGGAGAAAATTTGATGGACGGAAAATTGAGATGGTATTTTCCGGATGGTGAGTTGCCCCCGATGGGTGATGATCCGGAAGTATACGGTCATGAATCGATCATTATTTTAAACCCGAACGACCGGGATGCGCACGTGAAACTGTGCATTTACTGGACGGACCGTGAACCCACCTGGAGTGAGGAAATGGTTGTCGGCGCCAAGCGCGTCAAAGGCATGCGCGCCACTGAAAAATGTGATTTCTTAGGTGAGGTTCCGAACGCAGGTGAACAGTATGCCATGCTTTTGGAAAGTGACGTACCGGTGATTGCCCAATACGGCAGACTGGATATTCGTCAATCCAACATGGCGTTTTATACCACCAACGGTTATTCTGTGTAAACAATATTTAATTTCAGAAAGGATGGTTCATTATGTCCCGCATTTGTATCCCCGATTCCGAATATCAAGAAAGAATTAAGCGCTGCGCCGCTTTGGTTGCGCAGAAAGGCTATGACGTATTCCTGGTCAACTCCAACGAGGCTGACTATGCAAACGTCCGTTATTTCTCAAACTTCTGGCCGCTGTTTGAGCGCGCCGGTGTGGCGATCACGCCCGACGGCAAAGCCGCTTTGTTGGTAGGTCCGGAAAGCACCATCTTCGCCGCTGACCGCAGCAAGATCGAAAAGATCTACACCATGCTTGCTTACCGTGAGTCTGCTGACCCGTCTTATCCGGAACTCAGCCCCATGGAATATGACGAAGTGTTCCGCGATATGGGCATCACCGGCAAGCACATCAAGATCGGTATCGGCAGCTTCTTAGACACCAGCTGCGAAATGATGCGTCACTTAAAAGAGAGCTATCCGGAAGCCGAGATCATCGAGGATAAAGAGATCATGGTATCGATGCGCCAGATCAAATCCGAGAACGAGCTTGCTTGTATCCGCGAAGGTTTCCGCATTGTTGACCTCGCCACGCAGGAAGTCATCAAGAACCTTCGCCCCGGCGTGACCGAACTCGCTATGGTCGGTATCGCACAGCGCGTGATCTATGAGAACGGCGCTGAGTACGAAGGCTTGCCGATGTACGTGTTCAGTGAAGCCTCCACCCGTCACGCGATCTCCCGTCCCAGCTACCGCACCATCGGTAAGGGCGATATCGTTCAGCTCAACCTCTCCGCGAAGATCGACGGTTATTCCCCGTCCATCGGTTTGCCGGTATGTGTTGGTAAACTCACCGACGAAAAACGCCGCTACGTGGAATTCTGCTTGGAGGCTCACAAATGGACCGAGCAGCAGATCAAGGCCGGCGTAATGGCTTCTGACATTGCCAAAGGCTTCTATCAATTGTATTGCGATAACGGCTTCAAAGAGGCTTACACCTACGGCCCCTGCCACGGTACTGGCCTGATCGAAGTAGAAGCTCCCTGGATGGAGACCTCTTCTAACTATGCCCTGCAGAAGAACATGACCTTCCAGGTTGACACCTTTATCTCCGGCCCGACCTTCGGTCTGCGTTGGGAAAAAGGTATCGTGGTTACTGAGGACGGCTGTGAATCCACCGGTGGTAACATCGGCAAGATCTACGAGTTGGATTTCTAATCACCGCCTGATCGGGAGGATTTCTGTATGGACTCCGTATACTTACCTATTGATAAACAACCTGCCAAGTATCCGTATTTTCCGGATCCGGCGTTTTTGGTGATCTGGCGTAACTGGGGTTGTGTAGCGCCCGCACAGATCGCCAAAGCCCTCGATGCCACCGAGGAGGACGTGTGTGCGATTGCCGAGCGGATGGGGTTTGATTCCCATCCGCAGGTATCCGATCTGTGGAAACACCGCGGGTTTTTAACCACCATTCGGTGTAACTGGAACCTGTGCGAATACGATCAGATCCTCACCCTCACCGGTATGACCGAGGAACAGCTTGAGTTCACCTTGCGTGAAGACGATTTTATGTGGTGCAAAATGGGTAACTTAAAGCCCACCGTGGAGCGCCCACGGCTGAAATTGCCGCTCACGCCGGAGCAGGAAAAGCGCTTGGACGAGATCGGTGCTATTGCGCGCCGCATATCGGCACCTGCTGAAAACGCTTTTGCGTTTTTGGATCATTACAAGAAAGTGCCCGAGGGTGACCCCGTATTGCCGCAACAAGAACGCTTGCGGTTGCTGTATTCGTATTTTGCCATTTACGGCGATACGCTTGCCGATGACGGTGCAGAATCGTTCCCGGATGCGTTGCTTGCGGAATACGCCAAATGCGGTACCAACGCCATTTGGTTCCAAGGTCTCTTAAGCCAGCTGGCTCCCAATCCGTGGAAAGAGGATACGGATAAAAAAGGCCGCGAAGAACGGCTGGAAGCGCTGCGCAACCTTGTCAAACGTGCCGCCAAATACGGCATCGGCGTGTATCCGTATTTCAATGAACCGCGTCCAGAACTGGATTCGTTCTTTGAACAATATCCGCATCTCAAAGGCGCTCATTATGAGATCTACCATTGCTTGTGCCCTTCCCAACCGGAAGTACTCAAATACCTGGAAGATGCCATGGAATACGTGTTCAAGAACGTGCCCGGTCTTGCCGGTTACTTCTCCATCACCTATTCCGAAAACTTTACCAACTGTGCGTGCCGCGGACCGGAACCGCAGAGCACCTGCCCGCGTTGTAAGGATCGCGATCCTGCCGAGATCATGGCGGACGTCAACAACGCCCTCGCACGCGGCGCTCACCGCGGTAATCCCGATGCTAAGGCAATGGTATACACCTGGTCCTGGAATGCGGATTGGGATGAAGCGGCGGTTCGCGGGTTGACCGAGGGACAATACATCATCTCGGTCAGTGAAGAACACCTGCCGTTCACTTGCGGCGGCGTGGACGTGTCGGTCATGGACTATTCCATGTCCAAACTCGGTCCGAGTGAAGCCAGCCTGCGCCGCTGGAAAGCGGGTCAGGAACTGGGCATGCCGGCCGCTGCCAAAATTCAGATCAACAGCAGTTGGGAATTGTCCGCTATGCCGTACGTGCCGATCTACGGTCTGATTGGCGAACACTTATCCAACCTGCGTGACGTGGGTGTGCGGGATATCATGTTCACCTGGTCGCTCGGCGGCAGTCCGTCGCCCGTGGCAACGTTTGCGTGTGATCTGATCGACGGCGATGAACCGTGGGAAACCGCGTTGCAGAAATTCCTCAAAAAGGAATACGGCGCGGCGGCAGCCACGGTATACAAGGCGCAAAAACAATTCTGCGATGCGTTCCGTGAGTATCCGTTCTACATTTTGTCCATCTACTATGGACCGCACACCTTTGGCGTGATGGCGCCCTTCTTTGCAGAACCGACGGATTGCAAAGCCACCATGGTCGGCTTCCCGTACGATGATCTGAAAAGTTGGTCGGGCCCCTATCCGATGGAGGTATACGCGGATCAGTTCCGTATCGTGTCCACCGAATGGAAAAAAGGTCTGGAAATGTTGGAAGACGAGTCCAAATACGGTCCGGAATACGCAGAATTCTGTTGTATGGCACGTGCGTCGTATTGCCATCTGGCATCGGCGTATAACCATTGCCGCTTTGTCCTCGCCCGTGAAGCAGGCGATATCCCCACGTTGTTGGATACCATCGCTTCCGAGCGCGTGTTGGTGGAAGAAACCATTCGGTTGCGTGCGCAGGATTCCCGCATCGGGTTTGAAGCCAGTAACCATTATTATTTCACCATGCAGGATCTGGTGGAAAAACTCATTAACCTGGATTATCTCGAAGACCTGTAAAAAGCGCAACAATAACATCTACCCAAAACGGGGTGGCACATGCCACCCCGTTTTTTCGTCGATTTATGCGACCAGGGAAGGCATAAATGCCTTCCCTACACGTCCCGTTCCCGTCATTCGTACAACCTCAAACCAATACCGTAGAGGACGGCGCCTCGACGTCCCAGTCTCATCTTCCGCACGGCCCCACACCACCCCCGTAGGGGCGGCAATCTGCCGCCCGCTTTTTACATCAGTTTGTTTGTACGACTGCGGAAGGCATAATT
>JAFSIB010000106.1 GCA_017440005.1 Clostridia bacterium | reverse complement strand
TTTTCGGTTGCGGGATCAAAATCCGTATACGACGGTGAAACCGTATCCCACTTAATCAGCTTGCCGTCGGGCAATAACCGATATTTGAATTCATCCCGCGCGTTCATCAGTTTGGAAACCACCCAGATCATGGTGGGATAGAATTTCAGGTCGTGTTGTTTTACAAAGTCGATCAAATGTGTGACATCGATATCCACCGTCATGTTGATTACCAGACGCAGATCGGTGGTATACAACTCAAACAACTCTTTGCGTTCCCAGTTTTCTACATCGATTTCGGTATGGTTCATATTTCTGTCTCCTCGCGTGTCAGAATAGCAACAGATTCCACATGTGCCGTGCGTGGGAACATATCCACCGGGGTAACGCGCCGCGTAACATACCCTTGCTCGGCAAACAGTTTGAGATCCCGCGCCAGGGTGGCAGGATCACACGATACATACACAATACGTACCGGTGCCATGCGGCTGACCGTTTCGATCAATGCCGTGTCACAGCCTTTGCGCGGGGGATCCACGATCACCACGTCGGGTCGGATCCCCTCACGTTCTAATTGAACCGCCGCCTGTGCGGCATCCGCCGCCAAAAACCGTGCGTTCATAACGCCGTTCTGTTCGGCATTTAACCGTGCGTCGGCAACTGCCGCTTCCACCACTTCAACACCGATCAACTGCTTGACCTTGTGTGCCATGGATAAGCCGATGGTACCGGTTCCGCAATAGAGATCCAGTACCGTTTCATTGCCGGTAAGCGCCGCTTCTTCGGCGGCTTTTTCATACAAACGTTCCGCTTGATCGCGGTTGACCTGATAAAACGAGAGCGGTGATAAACGGAACGTCATACCGCAAAGCGTATCGGTGATATACGGCGTTCCGTACAAAGCAAACGAGGTATCCCCCAACACCACGTTGGTATCGCAGCGGTTGAGATTCACCATCACCGAGGTGAGATTCGGCAACCGCTCGGTCAATGCTTTCACCAGTTGTTCGCTGTACGGCACTTTCCCCGACGTGCACACAAGACACACCATCAGTTCACCGCTTTTGGCACCTTCACGGATATAGATGTGGCGTAAACGCCCCGTGTGGGTGCGTTCGTCGTACAACGAAACGTGAGCGGTTTTGATCCAGGCTTCCACAATTTCCAGTACGGTTTGGAAGCAGGTCGGTTGCAACCGACAATCACGCGTATTCACAATACGGTGACTGCGTGCGGCATAAAAACCGATCTGCACACCGTGTTCACCTTGCGCGACGGGATACTGGGCTTTATTGCGATACCGTTCGGGCGACTTACACCCGATGATCGGTTGCGGCGTAACAGCCAATCCACCGATACGCGATAACGCATCCGCAACGCGTTGCCATTTATACCGCAGTTCTGCTTCGTACGTCACGTGGCAATACGTACACCCGCCGCATTTGCCGAAAGCGGCACACGAAACGTGTGCCGCACGGTCGGGCGACGGCATAAGGATCTCATCCACAATGCCAAACGCCATGGTTTTTTGTACTTTCACAATGCGGCAACGGATTTCGTCACCAACAGCGGTAAACGGCACAAACACCGCCATGCCGTCCTCGGCGCGACCGATCCCGCTCCCTTCTGCGCTCATCGCTGTGATGCAAAGATTAATAATTTGATTTTTTTGAAGCACGATCGGTCACCGCCTTTCTTTAAAAATCGAACAACGTCATCTGACTGGATTCCGGTAAGCCTTCCAATGCACCGAGTTGGCGCAGGGATTCCATGACGGCACTGCTGATGCCTGCACGGTCACGCACTTCGTCACAGGAAATGTACTCCCCTTCCGCCTGCGCGTTCATTAACGATTCGGCGGCGGCATTGCCCAGTCCCTTGACTGCCGTGAACGGCATACGGATCTTACCGTCTTCCATTAAGAATTTATACGAGTGGGATTTGTACAGATCCACCGGCAGGAATTCCACACCGCGTTGCATGGCTTCGTAAATGACGTGCAACGTTTCCGCTTGTGCCTGATCCTTTGCCGTGGCTTCTTTCTTATCCTTGTTGCGCAGCATATCCATCAACCGTTTGACGGTTTCCTTGCCCGCCTGCACCGGCTCGGCATCGAAATCTTCTCCGCGGCCCGTAAAGTAAGCGGCATAATACTCCGCCGGACGGTGAACTTTATACCACGCCACACGCAAGGCGGCAATACAATATGCCGCGGCGTGCGCTTTCGGGAACATGTACTTGATCTTCAAACAAGAATCCACATACCACTGCGGCACGCCGTGTTCTTTCATTGCCGCATAGTGTTCTTCGGTAAGCAGTTTGGAGGATTTACCTTTACGCACGATCTCCATGATCTTAAACGCCATATCGGGTTCCAAGCCCTTGTGCATCAGATACGTCATGATATTATCACGCGTACCAATAACCTCGGAAATGGTGCAGGTGCCGTTTTTGATGAGTTCCTGCGCATTGCCGAGCCACACGTCGGTACCGTGCGACAACCCTGAGATCTGCAACAGATCGGCAAACTTTGTAGGACGGCAATCCAACAACATCTGCCGCACAAAACCCGTACCCATTTCAGGGATGGACAACGTGCCGGTTTCGCAGTTGATGTCCTCCGGTGTAACGCCCAGCGGTTCGGGCGAGGTGAACAGTTTGTACACCGCAGGATCGGACATGGGCACGTCCATGACGTTGATACCCGTATATTCCTCCAGATACTTATAAATGGTGGGAATGACGTGGCCGAGGTTGTCCAATTTCAAGATCGTATCGTGAATGGAATGGAAATCGAAGTGCGTAGTGATAATATCGGAATCCGCATCATCCGCCGGGTGTTGCGCGGGGCAAAAATCTTCGATCACATACTCGCTCGGCACAACGACCATGCCGCCGGGGTGCTGACCGGTGGTACGTTTAATGCCCGTACAACCCGTTGCCAAACGGGCGATCTCCGCTTCGCTGAGCGCAAGACCGCGTTCTTCCGCGTACTTTTTGACATACCCGTATGCCGTCTTATCCGCCACCGTGGAAATGGTGCCGGCTTTGAACACGTGGGAACTGCCGAACAGTTCCACCGTGTATTTGTGGGCATTGGACTGGTATTCGCTGGCAAAGTTCAAGTCGATATCCGGCTGTTTATCGCCTTTGAATCCCAAGAACGTTTCAAACGGGATCTCATGTCCGTCACGGTTATACGGTGTGCCGCACTTGGGACACACTTTATCCGGCAAGTCAAAACCGGAACCCACCGAACCGTCGGTAATAAATTCGGAATGTTTACAGTTGGGGCACAAATAATGCGGCGGCAAGGGGTTCACTTCGGAAATTCCCGCCATGGAAGCGGCAAAAGACGAACCGACCGAACCACGAGAACCAACCAGATACCCGTGATCCACCGAGTCTTTCACCAGTTTTTGCGCAATCATGTACATAACGGCGAACCCGTTATTGATAATAGATGTCAGTTCCTTTTCCAAGCGGTCTGCCACCAGTTGCGGTACGGGATCACCGTACAGTTCTTTGGCGCGGCCCCACGTGATCTCACGCAACTGTTCTTCCGCCCCGTCGATGTGCGGCGGATAGTTGCCTTTCGGAATGGGTAACAAGTCCTCAATGCTGTCCGCCAAACGGCGCGGATTTTCCACCACGATCTCGTACGCCTTTTCGGGTGACAGATAGGAGAATTCATCCAACATCTCCTGCGTTGTACGCAGATAGAGCGGCGCTTGCATATCCGCATCCGCAAATCCCTGACCCGCTTGCAGAATGCGGCGGTATACTTCGTCTTCGGGATCCATAAAGTGGACGTCACCCGTGGCGCAAACAGGAATGTTCAATTCATCGCCAAGACGCAACACGGTACGGTTAAACTCGCGTAATTGTTCTTCATCGCGCGCCATGCCGTTGCGCAACATAAAGGCGTTGTTACCGATGGGTTGTACTTCCAAGAAATCATAAAAACGTGCCAACTCGCACAGTTCATCCCACGGACGATCCTCAATAATGGCCTGGAACAGTTCGCCCTGTTCACACGCACTGCCGACGATCAACCCTTCGCGGCATTCCATCAGTTTTTGTTTGCTGATACGGGGACGTTTGTAATAGTTATCCAGATGCGAATACGAAATCAGTTTGTACAGATTTTTAAGACCTACCTTGTTTTTGGCAAGCAGGATCTGGTGATACCGCTTGGCATCTTTGCGGTCCGGCAACAACTTGCCGACCTCATCCGCGGTCAACGGTTCGTTGGTGTAATACGCTTCCACACCGTATAACACTTTGATCGGTTTTCCCGCCTTAGCGGCATCTGCGGCGGCATTCATCGCTTCAGGGAACGCCTGCGCCACACCGTGGTCGGTAATGGCAATGGCGGGGTGTCCCCACTCCGCGGCACGCATGATCAGCGCTTTGGCATCCGACACCGCGTCCATAGCGGACATTTTAGTATGCAAATGCAGTTCCACACGTTTAACATCCGCCGTATCCTGCTTTTTGTATTTGCTGACAAGTGCCAGCGCTTTGGGTGCCATCACGTTGCCTTTGGCAAACGGATCAAACTCGTATAAACCGTACAACAACACGCAACTGCCGTTTTTGACCGATTCCATCGCTTCCAGTTTTTCTTTGTCCCGACGGGTATCGGTCCACAAAATCACGGAAATGGAATTGGTGCGATCGGTAATATAGAACGTGTGGCGAATGCGCGTACCCTCTTTAAACGCGTGGGTCTCGTACCCGAACACTTCGCCCCACACAACGGCGTTATCGCCTTCCTGCAGGTCTTTCAGCGCAACGGGACGTCCCTGCGGTACCGAACCGAACACCGAACGGGCGGTTTCCAGATAGACCGGTAAGCCATCTGCGGGCGGTAAGGACGGGTCTGTCGGTGCGGCCGGTTTGACGGTAATGCCGCCGCTTTGGGTTTTTTCACGCGTTTTTTCGTATTCCGCCACACGGCGCGCCGCTTCGGCGGCTTCCTCTTCCGCTTGGCGGAGCAATGCCTCATACTGCTCGTCCACGCAATCAATGCCTTCAAATTCAACCGTAATGCGTTTGCCGAACAACTCCTGAATCAGATCGCGGAACTGGGCATCGGTATGTGTCGAACATAATACACCCAGTCGCGCACTGTTAAGCGTAATGTGCCAACCGTCCTCGATCGCGGTGCATTCGGCATCGTTAAACGTACCGTTGACGCTGACCGAACGGCGGGTCAAAAACTTGACCACCGTATCAAAGCACTCCACCGTTAAACTGTCCTGCGGATAAGTGGGCAGTACTTCCACGGTGTTCAGACAAAGAGCCTGCTGAATCGCTTGTTCCAACAAAACGATCGTATCAAACGGACAAAAAGCCGCCATGCGGATATGCGCACGCAACAAAGAATCCCTGCGATTGATTTCGAGGGATTCCACCGTTGCACCGTTGAACGATTCCAACAATGCCGTATCGGTTATGTAGGCAGAAAATACTTGTTTTACGTCTGTTTGACTCATAACGACTCCAACTCTTTTATTAATACCGCTACCGCGTCTTTTTCATCTACGGTGCGGATCACATTCCCTTTTTTAAACACGGCAACTTTACCATCACCACCGGCAATGCCGATATCGGCTTCTTTGGCTTCACCGGGGCCGTTCACAATACACCCCATCACCGCAACCGTTACCGGTTTGTGGATGCGCCGCAAATGCCGTTCCACCTCGTTTGCCATGCCGATCAGATCCACGCGCGTTCTGCCACAGGTCGGGCAGGAAATTAAAGTGGGTTCACCTTCACGCATGCCGAGAGCTTTTAAGATGTCAATTCCCGCTTCTACTTCGCGAACGGGATCTGCCGTGAGCGATACGCGAATCGTATCGCCGATACCGCGCAGTAACAGCGAACCGATACCGGCGGCAGATTTGATGAGCCCCATTCTCTCCGTGCCCGCTTCGGTCACGCCCAAATGCAACGGGTACTCACAGGCGGCCGCCGTTAACTCGTATGCCGCCACCATGGTATCCACGTGAGAGGATTTAATGGACAACACGATATCCGTGAAATCGTATTTTTCAAGCAACGATGCGTGATACAAAGCGCTGTCGCGCATTGCTTCCGCGGACGGGTGTCCGTATTTTGCCAAAATCTCTTTTTCCAGCGAACCGGAGTTCACACCGATGCGAATCGGCACCCCGTGTGAGCGGCATGCATCGGCAACCGCTTTGACACGGCTTTCATCGCCAATGTTACCGGGATTGATGCGCACCTTATCCACACCGGCGGCAACCGATTCCAGCGCCAAACGGTAATCAAAATGTATATCGGCAACAAGCGGGATATCCACCTGCGTTTTGACGGCATCGATCAACCGCACCGCCGCCGCATCGGGGATCGCAATGCGCAAAATATCACAACCGGCTTCACGCAAGGCTTGCGCCTGCCGCACCGTTGCTTCCAAATCGGTAGACGGGATATTCCCCATTGACTGCACCGAGATCGGCGCACCGCCGCCGATCGGAAGACCGCCGACCAGTACCTGTTTGGACATACGTTTCATTGCCATCACCTCATTGTAACTCAAAATAGTTTTAAGACGTCACTGAACGTCACCACGGCAATCAGTAACAGAAGCAGAACCAACCCCACCGCGTGTACGATCGCCTCATATTTTGGGGGAACGGGTTTACGGGTGATCCCTTCCCAGATCAAGAACAACAATCGGCCGCCGTCCAAAGCGGGAATCGGCAACAGATTGAAAATACCCACGTTGACCGTCAATAACGCGATCAGGATCAACACGTCACCCAATCCGATCTGCCACCGTTCGGCATTCAGAGCACCGGCAACCGTATCACCAATAATATCTACCGTCCCCACCGGTCCGGACAGATCGTTGAGCCCGTATTTGCCGGTAAGGATGCCGCCCAAACTGCGCCATACCGTCACGGCAACACTGCACTCGGTACGTGCCGCTTGTGTGATGGTAGACCAAACGGTCTGCTCGATGGCGTTCACCTTGAAATCGTATTGCAAAATATGGCGGCCCGTTTCCTCGTTGTACGTGCGGGTAAACTGCACGGCAGGCAACACGATCTCCTGCTCGTTGCCGTCAACCGTACGCCGCACCAGCATTTCAAACACACCGTCATCACTGTCCTGCAACAAGGATTGGATATCAAACACCGAATATACGCGTTTGTTATCAATCCGCAGAATCGTATCGCCCACCTGCAAGCCGCTTTTTGCGCTGACGGAGTTTTCCTCCTGCCACGAGATCGCCGTGCCGGCATAATACGTGTTGCCGCTTGCAGACGGGATGGTACACACCCCGAAGTACGCCAGTAAAATAGCAAAACCCAACACCAGATTCATGGCGGCACCCGCCACGGTGATGAGCATGCGTTGCCAAACTTTTTTGCGGTAAAAAGCGCGAGGATTATCCGTTACGGGTGCTTCGGTATTGACTTGACCGCCGCCCGCGGCATCCTCACCTTCCATCGCACAGTAACCGCCGATGGGCAACAGACGCACACTGTATTTGGTTTCACCTTTTCCCCACCCGAACAGTTTCGGGCCCATGCCGATGGCAAATTCGTTCACCTGCACATCGGTGAGTTTGGCGACAATAAAGTGGCCCCATTCGTGAATGACCACGATCACGCCAAATACCAGCACGGCTGCCAGCAAACGAAACACGGTTAACAAAATGCTTGCGATAATACTCACCCTTTACGGCAATCCTCATCGACTGCCAGAATATCGTCCACGGACGAGATCGGCGGGAACGAACGCTCAAGCGTTTCCGCAACCCGCTCGCTGATGGCATAAAACGGAATTTTGCCTTGACGGAACAACCAGTTTGCCTGCTCGTTGGCGGCATTGACGGCGGCGGGATAGGCGCCGCCCTTTTCAATGGCGCGGCGGCATAATTCGATCGCAGGAAATGCCTCGTTATCCGGCTTAAAGAACGTTAGTTTCCCGATCTCCGCCAAGTCCAAACGCCGTACCGGCGGCTCACCGCGATCCGGCCACGTTAACGCAAACTGGATCGGGATCCGCATATCCGGAACGCCCATTTGTGCCAACACGGAATTGTCGGTAAACTCAATGAGCGAATGCACAATGCTTTCCCGATGTACCACAATATCTATATTCTCCGGTGCCACGTCAAATAACCATTTTGCCTCAATGAGTTCCAGGCCTTTGTTCATCATGGTAGCGGAATCAATGGTGATTTTTTGACCCATGCTCCAGTTGGGATGACGCAACGCATCCTCTAACGTGACCGTGCGGAGTTCTTCGGCTGTTTTGCCAAAAAACGGACCGCCGGATGCCGTCAGGATCACACGGGATAAACCCAAAGAAGCAGACGGTTGCGGCGGCGCCCATGCCCCCTTAGCCGTTGCTTGCAAGCACTGGAAAATCGCGGAGTGTTCACTGTCCACCGGCAGCAACCGCGCGCCATGCTCGCGTGCGGTTTGCATGACCAATTCGCCGCCCGCCACCAACGTTTCTTTGTTGGCAAGTGCCACATCGTGACCGGCACGCAACGCCTGCAACGTCGGCAACAGACCAACCATACCCACCACCGCGTTTAAGACAACATCTGCTTTTGGCAACTGTGCCAACGTACAAAGTCCATCCATACCGGACAAAACGGTAACGTCCAGATCACGGACACGGTCACGCAGATCGCGTGCCGCCGTTTCATCGAATAACGCAACCGTTGCGGGATGAAACTGACGGATCTGTTCTTCCAGCAACTTGGCATTGGAATGGGCGGCAAGTGCCGCCACACGCCAACCGCGCTTAGCAACAACGTCCAGCGCCTGCGTACCGATCGAACCGGTTGAACCGAGAATGGTCAGCGTTTTCATACACTCACTCCGATCACAGAGAATAAATCAACGGGAACATCTGCACCACGGCAAAGAACACCGGAAACACCAAAAGCAGAGAATCAAACCGATCCATCATGCCGCCGTGCCCGGGGAAAATGTTACCGAAATCTTTCACACCGTAACGGCGCTTGACCCACGATGCCAACAGATCGCCCACCACCGAAAGCGGTGCGCAGATCAGTGCCAAAACAAACACCTCAAAATACGAAACACCGGCTTCGCCTTGCAAGATGGCGGCATAGATCCAAGCTGCCAGCAAACTGAACAGTATGGCGCTGATAATGCCGCCGATCAACCCCTCCACTTCGCTGCGCACCGCGGCCGGGTCGGCGTCCACGGCCG
>JAFSIB010000105.1 GCA_017440005.1 Clostridia bacterium | reverse complement strand
GGCGGTATCCCGAACGGCAAAACCTTTAAAGCGGCTCAGACCGGTGGCCCGTCCGGCGGTTGTATCCCCGCTTCGCTCATCGACACTCCGGTTGATTACGATAACCTGATCGCGATCGGTTGTATGATGGGTTCCGGCGGTTTGATCGTCATGGACGAAGACACCTGTATGGTGGATATGGCGAAATTCTTCTTAGAATTCACCGTTGACGAGTCCTGCGGTAAATGTACGCCCTGCCGCGTCGGTACCAAACGGTTGCTGGAGAAGCTGGAGAAGATCACCAGCGGCAAAGGCACGCTCGAGGATATCGACGATCTGGAAGCGCTGTGCTACTACATCAAAGAAAACTCGCTTTGCGGCTTAGGTCAGACAGCTCCCAACCCGGTTCTGTCCACCCTCCGTTTCTTCCGTGACGAGTACGTTGCCCACGTTGTGGACAAGAAATGCCCCGCCGGTGTATGTAAAGATCTGTTGTCTTTCGTCATCGATCAGGACAAATGTATCGGTTGCGGTCTGTGCGCTCGGAACTGCCCGGTCAGCGCGATCTCCAAGACGGATTACGTCGCGCCCGGCCACAAGTTGCCCTCCTACACCATCGACACCGAGAAGTGTGTCAAGTGCGGTGTTTGCCTTGGCAACTGCAAGTTCAAGGCCATCAGCAAGAATTAAGGAAGGAGTGTGCCTGACATGGAAATGGTTAATGTAAAAGTAAACGGCATTGCCGTTAGCGTGCCGAAGGGCTCCACCATTCTGGAGGCCGCCCGCGCAGCAGGCGTGGAAATTCCCACCCTGTGCTTCTTGAAAGATATTAACGAGATCGGCGCCTGCCGTATCTGCGTTGTTGAGGCCACCGGTGCTCGCGGTCTGGTTACCGCTTGCGTATATCCGGTTGCTGAAGGTATGGAGATCCAGACCAACACCGCTCGCGTGCAGAAAGCCCGCAAGACGACATTGGAACTGATCCTCTCCACCCACGAGAAAAAATGCTTGTCCTGCGAACGCTCCACCAACTGTGAATTGCAGAAAACGTGCAAAGACTACGGTGTGGAAGACAGCGGCAAGTTTGACGGTGACCGTCCGGTATATGAACTGGATAAATCCACCGCTCACCTCGTACGTGATAACAACAAATGTATTTTGTGCCGTCGCTGCGTAGCCGTCTGCCGTCAGCAGTACGTTTCGGTTATCGGTGCGAACGATCGCGGTATCGATACGCACATCGCTTGCGCGTTCGACAAACCGCTCGGTGACGTTCCCTGCGTATCCTGCGGTCAGTGCGTTGCCGTCTGCCCCACCGGTGCTTTGGTGGATACCGACAGCACCACCCCCGTTTGGGAAGCTTTGGCAGACCCGACCAAACACGTGGTCGTTACCACGGCTCCTTCCATCCGTGCAACGCTCGGTGAAGCGTTCGGCTTGCCGGTCGGCACCAACGTGGAAGGCAAAATGGTCGCTGCTCTCCGCCGTTTGGGCTTTGATAAAGTGTTCGATACGGACTTCGGTGCTGACCTCACCATCGTGGAAGAAGCCAACGAGTTTGTGCAGCGCGTGAAAAACGGCGGCGTTCTGCCGATGATCACTTCCTGCTCCCCCGGTTGGGTCAAGTTTGCGGAGTACTATTATCCGGATCAACTGGCTCACCTGTCCTCCTGCAAATCTCCCCAACAGATGAGCGGTGCGGTTATCAAAACCTACTATGCTCAGAAAATGGGCATTGATCCCAAGGATATCGTGAACGTTTCCGTCATGCCGTGTACCGCGAAGAAATTCGAGTGCGGCCGTGACGATCAGAACGCCGCAGGCGTTGCGGATATCGATCACGTGATCACCACCCGTGAGCTTGCCCGCATGATCGACCGTGCAGGTCTTAAATTCGATCTGTTGCCGGACGAAGAGTTCGATGCACCGTTGGGCGAAGATACCGGCGCTGCCGTGATCTTCGGTGCTACCGGCGGTGTTATGGAAGCCGCTCTGCGTACCGCGAATGACTGGTTGACTGAAAAAGACAACGATAACGTGGAATTCCATGAAGTCCGCGGCACCGATGGCCTGAAAGAAGCCACCTACAACATCGCCGGTATGGAAGTGAAAGTGGCGGTTGCCAGCGGTATCGCCAATGCGAATTACATCATGGATCAGATCAAAGCCGGCACGGCTCCGTGGCATTTCGTGGAAATCATGTGTTGCCCCGGCGGTTGTGTCAACGGCGGCGGTCAGCCGATTCAACCCGCTTCGGTTCGCAACTTCACCGATCTGAAAGCCCTCCGTGCGAAGGCTCTGTACGATCAGGACAAAGCCATGACGTTGCGCAAATCGCATAAGTCCCCTGTCGTCAACAAATTGTACGAAGAGTTCTTCGATGACGGCATCGGCGGTCACAAGGCACATCATTGCCTGCACACCACCTACGTGGCGCGCAAAAAGTTCCAATAAGATAACGCAAAAGAGCGTCGGTACAAAAGTACCGACGCTCTTACTTTTTTAGTTTAACGTTGTAACAATTTTCGCATCATATCCGAACCGCGTTCCACAACGTGTCCCGTTGAGGTAGCCGTTTCCTCAGTGAATACCGCAACACCGTTTTGCGGCGCGTTGCTTCTGTACAACAAGTACGGTACCGGATCGGACACGTGAGTACGGATACACAGCGGCGTAGGATGATCGGGCAGGATCATGAGAGAAACATCATCCAATGTCTTCATCTTCTCAAGAATCGGCCCCAAAATCTGACGGTCGATCTCTTCGATCGCTTTCACCTTGTTTTGCGGTTCACCGCGGTGTCCGCATTCATCGGGTGCTTCCACGTGAATATACACCAGATCATTGGCTTTGAGCGATTCAAATGCCGCTTCCATTTTGCCGTTGAAATTGGTGTCGAGATAACCGGTGGCACCCTCCACTTCGCACACCTGCATATCCGTAAGACGGGCAATCCCTTTGAGCAGATCCACCGCGGAAACCATCGCGCCCTTCACACCGAACCGATCCTCAAACCGTTCCAGTTGCGGGCGTTTGCCGTATCCCCACAACCAAATGGCGTTGGCGGGGTTCTGGCCGTTTGCTTTACGGCGCAGGTTAACAGGATGATCGCGCAGAAGCTCGGTACTGCGGCGCATCACGTCAATGAGCGGTGCGGCTTCGGGGACGGTATTCAAATATTCGCCGATCACGCGGCCGGAAATATCGTGCGGCGGTGTAAACGTACCGAGGTTGCTTTTTCCGCCGTGCCATACCAAACAATGGCGGTATGCCGTACCGGTATAAAAATCAAATTCTCCGCCGCCAAACGCCGCTTGTACGGCACGGATGATCTCATCCGCTTCCGCGGTATGAATATCCCCCGCGCAGTAATCGTCCATTGTTTTGTCTTCATACCGTTCGGCATCCGATAATGTCACAAGATTACAACGGAAAGCCAGATCATCATCGGCAAGCTGAATACCGATATTTGCCGCTTCCAACGGCGAGCGGCCGGTATAACAGTCTTCCGGACAATACCCAAGCACCGAAAGGTTGGCAACGTCACTGCCGGGAGCCATACCGTCGGGAACGGTTTTAACCATCCCCACCTCGGATACCGCCGCCAGTGCATCCATGTGCGGCTTATTGGCTAATTGCATCGGCGTTTTGCCTTGCAATGCTTCAAAAGGACGGTCAGCCATGCCGTCACACAACAACACTATGTATTTCATTTTCTTTTCACCTCATGTGGAAACCTTTGGTTTGAGTATATCACATTCACGTCGGTATGTTCAAGATTATCGTCCAAATTTTCTCGCATTTTTAGCGGAAATCCGTTGCTTTTTCGAGGGGTTTGCGGTATACTATTATCAAGGTTAATATGGGTAAGTTTGTAAATTCGTTTTACACTGCCCGCACTCAAGGAAAGAGGTTTTAGTATGAACTGTTTTTTGACTGCCGCAATTGATACTGCCGCTCTGTTATCTGAATCCGGTATGACGGTATTGATCGGCTTTTGCGTTGTGTTTGCCGCTTTGTTGCTGCTCACCT
The DNA here is from genome assembly GCA_017440005.1 of Clostridia bacterium. GTDB lineage: Bacteria > Bacillota > Clostridia > Oscillospirales > Acutalibacteraceae > RGIG3009. The sequence goes on along the minus strand of JAFSIB010000105.1, from coordinate 24,683 downwards.
TTGTATTCTGGATCTTTGGCGTTGTAGCACGCGGTAAAAGTGAAGGTTCAACCGAAACCCCTAAAATCATCCCCACACCCGTTTCCGCACCGGCGGCCCCTGTTGTGGAAGACGGTGTGCCGGAAGAAGTTGTCGCCGTTATTGCAGCGGCTGTCGCCGCGATGTCGGATGGGAACACACGCTATGCTGTCCGCCGTATTCGCGCCGCACGTACTGCCACTCGTCCCGTTTGGGCGGCTGCCGGTATTGCTGAAAACACGCAACCGTTCTAAAGGAGGATTCCGGTATGAATTTTTTTGACGCATTTGTTCAGATCTGGAATGAATCCGGTTTTGCTCGTCTGTTTAACTTTGAAAACGGCGGTTGGAAAAACCTGATCATGATCGGTATTGCTTGCGTGCTGGTCTATCTGGCAATTAAAAAGCAATATGAACCGTTATTACTCTTACCCATTGCCTTCGGTATGTTACTTGTTAACCTGCCGCTCGGCGGTGTCATGGATCCGCAACGCAACTCGTTGGTGCCTTTCACAAACGAAGAAACGTTGGCATACATCGACGGTACTTATGAACAAAACTATCCCGTTTCCATATCGTACGCATCTTTGGATCAGCAGTACGAACCATACATCCGAACCTTGGACAACGGCTCAGAAGTGCTGATGTTGAATGACGGTACGATTTACAAAGTGGAACGTGACGCAGAAGGAAATGCACAAGCACTGATTCTGTATTGGGAACACTTTGAGCAAGGCGGTTTGCTTTGGTATTTGTATCAAGGCGTTAAGTTCGGTATTTATCCGCCGCTCATTTTCCTTGGTATCGGTTGTATGACGGATTTCGGTCCGCTCCTTTCTAACCCCAAGAGTTTCCTGCTCGGTGCCGCGGCACAGCTTGGTATTTTCATCACTTTCCTGGGCGCTCGGTTGTTGGGTCTGTTACCGTTTGCTGAAGACTTTAACATCCTCTTCACTTCACAAGAAGCCGCCTCCATCGCCATTATCGGCGGTGCAGACGGGCCAACCGCCATCTTCTTAACCTCAAAATTAGCGCCGCACTTACTTGGTGCGATCGCGGTTGCGGCGTACTCTTACATGGCTTTGGTACCGATCATTCAGCCGCCCATCATGAAGGCGCTGACCACCAAAAAAGAGCGTTCGGTTGTCATGACACAGTTGCGTACCGTGTCCAAAACCGAAAAGATCCTCTTCCCCATTTTCGTTACCATTATCTGTGTGTTACTCCTGCCGAGTGCCGCTCCGCTGATCGGTATGTTGATGCTCGGTAACCTGTTCCGCGAAAGCGGCGTGGTGGAACGCTTGACCAAGACCGCGCAAAACGAACTGATGAACATTGTTACCATCGTACTCGGTGTAACGGTTGGTGCGACCGCCAATGCGGCAACCTTCCTGCAGCCCAAAACGTTGCTCATCATCTGCCTGGGCTTGATTGCTTTCTGTATGGGTACTGCCGGCGGTGTTCTGTTTGGCAAACTGATGTACCTGTTCACCGGCGGTAAAGTCAATCCGCTGATTGGTGCCGCAGGTGTTTCCGCTGTACCGATGGCTGCCCGTGTGGCACAGAAAGTCGGCCAGAGCGAAAACCCGAGCAATTTCTTGTTAATGCACGCTATGGGTCCGAACGTGGCAGGTGTAATCGGTTCAGCCGTTGCCGCCGGTGTGTTGCTCACACTGTTCGGTTAATTGTAAACAACAAAAGGCGGGGAAACTCTTCCCCGCCTTTATTTCGCCAAATAAAGGAAGATTACAATGGATAAACAGACGTTTTCGGCACTTCGCCGCCGCATTATTGAACGGGAATTTTCCCGCATGAACGCACACCAACGGCAGGCGGTGTTCCATACGGACGGCCCTCTTTTAATATTAGCCGGTGCCGGCAGCGGCAAAACCACCGTACTGGTAAACCGCATTGCCAACATGGTACGGTATGGAAAAGGATATCACAGCGAACAAATGCCGTCCTTCTTGTCTGCGGCAGATGAAGAACTGTTGCAACGGTGTGCAGACGGTATGGAGCCGATCAATGCGCAGGTCATTCAGTTATGCGCCGTGGATCCCTGCCCTGCTTGGAAAATACTGGCGATCACCTTTACCAACAAAGCCGCCGGAGAACTCAAAGAACGCTTATCCCGCATGTTGGGTGAAGAAGAAGGCGGACAGGTCATGGCGGGTACGTTTCACTCGTTTTGTGCGCGGGTACTGCGCATGGACGGTGAATCGCTTGGGTACTCCTCTCACTTCACCATTTACGATACCGATGACAGCCGCCGTTTGATGAAAGAATGTATGAAGTCTTTAAACATCGAAGAGCGCGTGATCGGACACAAACAAGTATTGAACGAGATCAGTCGCGCCAAAGATGCACTCATCTCGCCCGAAGAGTTTACCGTTTCCGCCGGCAACGATTTCCGTTTAAAAAAGATTGCGGATTGCTATGCGTTGTATCAACAACGGTTACGCGATGCCGACGCCTTGGATTTTGACGATCTGCTTTGCAAAACGGTGGAATTGTTTGAAACCAACCCCGCCGTACTGGAAAAATATCAGAATCGTTTCCGGTATATTATGATTGACGAGTATCAGGATACCAACCATGCACAATACCGCTTTGTCAGCCTGCTGGCAGAAAAAAGCCATAACTTATGCGTTGTCGGTGATGATGATCAGAGCATTTATAAATTCCGCGGCGCAACCGTGAAGAATATTCTGGAATTTGAAGACCAGTTCCCAAGCAGTGCGGTGATTCGCCTGGAACAGAATTATCGTTCCACGCAAAATATTCTGGATGCCGCTAACGCAGTGATTGCCAAGAACGTCAACCGCAAGGGTAAAACGTTGTGGACCCAAAACGGCAAGGGCGAATTGCTTCAAATGCACACACTTGAGAACGAAGATGACGAAGGGCGTTTTATTGCCCAGACCGTATTTGATAAAGTGGCGACCAATCGCTATCGGTATCGCGACATGGCAGTGCTATACCGTGCCAACGCGCAATCCAACGCCATTGAACGTGCCTTGGTCAAAAGCGGCATCCCCTACCGTATCATTGGCGGTCATCGTTTTAATGACACCAAAGAAGTGCGCGATATGATCGCCTATCTGCGTGTGATCAATAACCCGACCGACCGTGTGAGTTTGAAGCGCATCATCAACGAGCCCAAGCGCGGTATCGGTGATACGACCATTGATCGCGCAACCCTGATTGCCGACCAGCAAGGCATCTCTTTGTATGAGGTGCTGGCTGCCGCGGACACCTATGCCGATCTCAGCAGGGCAGCCAACAAGATCCTGCCGTTCATTCACATGATGAACTCCTTGCGTGACGAGGCGGAAAGCGGCGAGATCTCACTGCACCGGTTATATACCGATGTGTTGGAAAAATCGGGTTATCTTGCCATGTGGCAGGCTGCCGGTGACGCGGAAGCCGATCGCGTGGACAACTTAAACGAATTGGCATCCTCCATTCAATCCTATGAAAAATCCTGCGAAGAAGCCGAAGCAACGTTGGCAGGATTCCTGGAAGAAAATGCGTTGATGACGGATATCGATAACTACGATGCCGGTGCCGACGCCATGGTTCTGATGACCATGCACGCCGCCAAAGGATTGGAATTCCCCGTGGTATTCCTGCCCGGTTTTGAGGACGGCATCTTCCCCGGTATGCAAACCATGTTTATACCCGAAGAGGTGGAAGAGGATCGCAGACTTTGTTACGTTGCTCTTACACGTGCCAAAGAAGAATTATACATCACAACGGCACAAAGCCGCTTGTTATACGGTTCCACCACACGGAATCGCCCCTCCCGCTTTTTGCAGGATATTCCCGAAGAACTGTTGGACATGCACGCACCCGTGTTCCGTTCCCGTTCGTTCTCTTCGTATTCGTCACAGACCTCCTCTACCCCGTCATATACGAAGTCAACATACGCCCCCTCATCGTTTTCCGTTTCCGCCGCCACTCCTATCAAATCTTACAACGGTGGCGGTATCTCGGCGGCACGCTCCGCATCCCCCAAGCCTACCACCGAACAATGGAAACCGGGTGACACCGTCAGCCATAAAGCCTTTGGAAACGGCGTTATTGAAGCGGTACAACCGATGGGTAACGATACGTTGCTGACCATTACGTTTGATAAAGTCGGGCAGAAAAAGGTCATGGCAACCTTTGCTAAACTGACACGAATATAAGTTAAAGCGGCTCTTCTTAAAAAGGAGAGCCGCTTTTTTATTCCTCCAAAAAATTCTCCACAACATCCCATAACTGTTCCGGTGCCAACGCCCCCTTGGTACACCGTTCTGCCAATGCTGACACCTTTTGCGGATCGGTTGACACATCGGATATTTGCACGATCACGTTTCCGTTTTCATCCGCACAACGTATGCCGTATGTACAATAACAGCCGATCTCTTCCTGTAAGAGTGTTTCACCAAACATTTCATACCGCATACCCGTTCCCCCTTTTCACGCAAAAAGACAGTTGAAAGATCTGACATTTCGTGTTATCATGATAATATACTGATTCCTTGCCTTTATAAAAGTTCAACAATTTGCTCTTCTTGTATTATAGAGCAATTATTCGCTCTTGTCAAGAGAATCATCAAAATTTAGGAGAACAATATGTTTTTTAAAATTTTTGAAGAGTTATGTGCGCAAAAAGGCGTAACACCCACGCGTGTCAGCACGGAAATCGGCATTAGTAAAGGTTCGGTTTCTTATTGGAAAAAGCGGTATAAAGAGGGCGTGGATGCCAAGCCGGACTTGAACACCGCACAAAAGATCGCGGATTATTTCGGCATTTCGGTGGATGTGTTGTTGGGACGTACCCACTCGCCTTTGGCGGAGCTCATGGAACAAGCGGCCGCACAACAAACCAAACTCGTGTTGAACGATAGCGGGTTTATCCCGTTTGATACGCCCGATCCGTTGAGTGATAAGGAATTGTTACTCATTGAGGCATACCGCCGCAATCCCGATGCGCAGGTATTTGTGGACCGCTTGTTGGGGATCGCAGAAAATAAAGATGAAACATAACGCCTTTTTGGCACCAAAAACCTCCCATGTCATATGATGGCAATGAAGGGTTACCATTGTACCGATGGCATCCCCTATCATCATAGACATAGGAGGATTTTTAATGGCAGACAACAAGTACATGCAAAATCCCGGATGTAAAGAAGCGGTCTGTGTGGATGCCGGACGCGTGTATGACTCGTGTTCTGATAAAGATTGCCTGGAAGACCTGCGCGTGTTCTTTACCGAGCGCGATCAAATGGTAATCGATCACGCCGTCAGTATCCGCGCTAAAAAGGCGTGCGTTCTCTCCACGTACATTGACGTGGAAGCGCTCCCGTTCAACCGCGGATATTATTCCTGCGACCTGACATTCTATTTCCGCATCACCTTTGAGGTGTATGGTGGTCACGGCGCCGGTTGCTGCACCGTTGACGGTGTAGCCGTCTTCCAGAAGAAAGTGATCCTGTTCGGCAGCGAGGGTAGCGTTAAGGTATTCTCCAGCGAATTCTGCCCCGATCACCACGACCGTCAGGAAATGCCGACACGCAACATGCCGCGTTGCACGGTACAGATCGCAGAACCCGTTATTCTGGCGGCACGATTGGCGGAAAAATGTAACTGCACGTATCAATGCGATTGCTGTGCATCCTGCATTCCCTCCTCCATCTGCGAGTGCTTCGGCGGCTGTTTTGCCGACTGTGAAACCGAAAAAGTGGTACTGGTATCGCTTGGTATTTTCACGATCGTACAACTCATCCGTAACGTGCAAATGCTCATGCCGGTATACGATTTCTGTATGCCGTCCAAAGAGTGTTGCTCGCCCAACACCGAAAACCCCTGCGATGTTTTCAAGAAGATGTGTTTCCCGGTGGATGAATTTTTCCCGCCCAAGGGTGACGATTCCTGCGGTTGCTGATACCGTATATTCAAAACGGACTGAATGCCTGCGCATTCAGTCCGTTTTTTCAGTTAACGTATTAACAACGTGTGAGGCAATGAGCAATCCCGCGCTTGCCGGTACGTACATAATACTTGCCGGCGGGCGCTCGGATACGCGCGGTGATTCGGTGGAATACACCACGGTAACGTGCGATATGCCGCGGTCACGCAATTCTTTGCGCATCACGCGAGCCAACGGACACACCGATGTTTTGCTGATATCCGTCAACACAAGACGGGACGGATCGACCTTGTTGCCGGTACCCATACAACTGATCACCGGCACGCCCGCTCGGTTTGCTTGTTCGATAATGGTCAATTTAGCGGCCACCGTATCCACGGCATCCACCACAAAATCATACCCGTCAAACGGATATTCTGCGGCAATCTCCGGCATGTAAAAGCAACGGTGCGGTATGACTTTCGTATCGGGACAAATATCGGCAATCCGATCGCGCATAACGTCCACTTTATATTGCCCGACCGTACTGCGCAGGGCAATGATCTGTCGGTTAAGATTGCTCTCACTGACCGTATCGTTGTCAAACAGATCCAACGCCCCGACACCACTGCGTGCCAAGGCTTCTGCCACATATCCGCCGACACCGCCGATGCCAAATACTGCCACGCGGGAAGCCGACAACCGTTTCATAGCCGCTTCGCCTAACAGTCGCTCGGTACGGGAAAACGTTTCACCGATCATGCTTCGTCTGCAGTTTCCGCTTCGGCGTTTTCAGGCAGTTCATCCTCGAACTCCTGCGAAACCAGCACGGTATTCTGTTCTTTTTTCTTGGTGAAATACACCACTGCTGCTGCGGCAGCTGCTAAGCCCGCCACGAGAGCCCATCCCTTTTTCATCAGTCTTCTTCCTTTCTTTTTCCACGTAGGAGTTGTTCCAAACGGTAGATACGATCACGGCGACTTTCGGTTTCCTGTCGATCGTGTTCATACCGACCATTGACATACTGTAACACGTCCCCTGCCGCCACATCCAACGGCAACAATCCGATATCCACCGAAACGGAATGACCGTCATCGTCTTGTAAGACGGCAACACGGTCCTCAATACGGTCTACTGCAAAATGCATGTTTACATCCTACTCTCTTTCCGGCTGAGCCGTCACGGTTTTGCCATCACTGGTCAATGTGATGGTTCCGTTCAAATCACAACGGTACACGGTAACATCGTTACGTTCTAAAACTTGCAGGGTTTCTGTGTGGGGATGTTCATACGCATTCTGAAATCCGCACGTGATCACGGCGATCTGCGGAGAGATACTGCGCACAAACGATCCGTCACTGGATGTGCGGCTGCCGTGATGGCCGACTTTTAAAACTTCTGCTTGCAATGTCGGATGCGCCGAGAGGATCTCACGTTCGACCTCTTTCCCCGCATCGCCCATAAACAAGAAATCCATTTCGCCATGGGATACCAAACAAACCACCGACTGGTCGTTGGTATCTTCATAATCGCTCAAACCGCTGAGGATGGTGATGGTGGCATCACCAAATGCATATTGCGCATTGTGTTCCGCCTCGATGGGTGTCACGTCACATTCCACCATGGCTTCCAGCATGCGTTCATAGGTGCGCGTTGTCGGCGTATGACCTTCCGGCATGAAGGACATCAAAAAGTTTTGAATGGGAAACGAACGAATCACCGTATCCATACCGCCGATATGGTCAGCATCGGCGTGCGTTGCGATCACATATTCCAGTGTTTCAACCCCGGCGCGCTTGAGAGCATCCACGACCGCATCGTCATCGCCGTTCTCACCGGCATCGATCAAAGCGGATTTGCCGTTGCATTGTAACAGAATGCTGTCTGCGTTTCCGACATCCAGCACCGTAACGGTCAATTGCCCTTCCGGCACGGTTGCATGATTCAGTCCAAGATCCGCATACAAACTTTGCCACGTGGGTATAAACGGGATGTGCAAGGTGTCGTTAGCGGTAACCAACACGCAAAACACGGCAATCGCAATCGACACGACGCGCAAGATCAGTTTCTTACGACGATTCCATACATGACGCTGTCTTTTTGCCGCCATGGATCATTCCTCGTCTGCGGGCGCCTCATCATCGGCGCGGTTCATATTCATTTCCAACCATTGCTGACGTGTGATCAACACTTGGCGCGGTTTACTGCCTTCGTGCGGTCCGACGATTCCGCGTTGTTCCATTTCATCAATGATGCGGCCCGCACGTGCATATCCCAATCGCAAGCGACGTTGTAACAACGAGGTGGATGCCATACCGGCTTCCACAACCACTTCGATCGCCTGCGGCAACATTTCGTCTCCACCGTCCGATTTCGATACATCGTCACCATCGGCAGCACCTTTTGAGGACTTGGCACTCGCCTCTGCTTGGCGGTTGATCTCTTCAATGACCGCTTCATCATACTGTTGTGCTTCGGTGGATTTGAGGAAATCTACCACCGATTCCACTTCACGGTTGCCCACAAAGCAACCTTGCACACGCATGGGTTTCGCAAAGCCAACCGGCATGAACAACATATCGCCCTTGCCGAGCAGTTTTTCCGCACCACCGGTATCCAGAATGGTACGGGAGTCTACCGCCGATGCCACCGTCAACGCCAAACGTGACGGAATATTTGCTTTAATCAAGCCGGTAATGACGTCTACGGACGGACGTTGTGTGGCAATGACCAGGTGCATACCCGCGGCACGCGCCATCTGTGCCAGACGGCAGATGTTGCTTTCCACTTCGTTGGCGGCAACCATCATCAAGTCTGCCAACTCATCGATAACAATGAGGATCTGCGGTAACACTTCCAGCGTATCACTGTTCTTCGCCACTTCGTTGTACATGGTCAGATCGCGCACGTTGTTTTCAGCAAATAACTTATAGCGGCGTAACATTTCATTGACGGACCATCCCAATGCACCTGCCGCTTTGCGGGGATCGGTAACGACCGGTACCAGCAAATGCGGAATACCGTTGTAAATGCCGAATTCCACTTGTTTGGGGTCGATCAATAACAAGCGCACTTCTTCCGGACGCGCGCGGAACAGAATACTTTGAATCATCGAGTTGGTACACACCGATTTACCGGAACCGGTGGTACCCGCAATCAGCAAGTGCGGCATTTTGGCAAGGTCTGTAAGCACGATCTGACCGCCGATATCTTTACCGAGTGCCACTGTCAGTTTACTGTTTGCGTTCTGGAAATCTTTTGAGCCGATCAAGTCACGCAGGCAAACTGACCCGCTGACTTTATTCGGCACTTCAATACCGATTGCCGCTTTATTGGGGATCGGTGCTTCAATACGTACACCGGTCGTTGCAAGGCGCAATGCGATATCGTCTGCCAAGCCGGTGATGCGGCTGATCTTCACACCGGCGCTCGGTTGCAGTTCGTACCGTGTAACGGTAGGACCGCAGGAAACGTCGATCACTTTTGCGCTTACACCGAATTCACGTAACGTTTGGGTTAACAGTTCTGCTGTGGCAGCCTGCTCACGCGTTGCGGCACCCTCATCCATGGACTTGGATTCATTCAGCAAAGAAAGCGGCGGGAAACAATAGGTATCCGCTTCTTCCTGTTTTTTCGGTGCGGCATCTTCTTCCGTTTTGGTTGCTTCTTCCGCAGGAGCGGGTTTTTCTTCTTTCGGTTCTTTTTCATCTTTCTTTTGCAAAAGATCATCCACTTGCAACGGAACCTCAGCATGCAACTCTGCAGCAGCCTTCTCCAAAGCCGCCCGCTTACTTGCCTTTTGTTTTTCGTTGCGTTCCACAACGATCACCGAATCCGCATCGTCATCTGCGTATCCGCCACCGAGTTCCACATCAATACTGTCGTTTTTCGCGCGTTGTTGGATTCCGTTCTCCATGACGGTTTCAATGGTATCTTTGGTGGCCTCCACCGGCTTCCACAAGGCGCGAAGCAATGCGAAAATCGGCGTGCCGGTCACCAGCATTAAGAATACAAACGTACCCAAAATCAAAATGATCTTGGAACCGACATCGGTAAACAGGTATTCCATACCATACCCGAGCAGAGCACCCATGACACCGCCGCCACGGTTATCCTTACCCGCTTCCCATGCTTCCAGTATGGTATCCAAATATCCGATATTGGCAACATCCATACGGAAGATCTGAATGGTACTGCCGAGCACCACGATCAACACGATCGCCTGCCACACCTTGGCTTTCACACTGCCGTAATTCCGCTCCAACGCGCACATTACGGCAACATAACCGATCAGGAACGGCAAAATATACGTGCAAACGCCGAATAAGCCGAGCAATACATTATGTAACCAACCCCACAGACTCTCGCCCGGGATCAGCGCAATGCACAACAACAAGATCGCGCCGGCAAACAATAACACCGCAGCCGTTTGGTTACGCGCACTTTGCGATACCGACTGCGTTTTCTTGGTTGCCGCACGGCCTTTGGCATGCGAAGCACCGGACTTTTTAGTTGTTTTCCGTTTTTGAGCCACAAAAAACCCTCCTCGGGAAATATGTAACAGCCGTTTATCGGCCGTTTTCAATCATGGTGTGTAATGCACAAAGTGCATCCGAAAGTGAACCGATTTCATCAATCAAGCCGGCGGATACGGCTTCTTTTCCGTCAAGCACCGTACCCATATCGGTGGTCATTTCATCGGTATTCATACAAAGTTTGGTGAAACGATCGTGCGTAATATCCGAATGATCTGTCACAAATCGAATGATCCGTTCCTGCATCCGTTGAAAATGTGCGAACGCCTGCGGTACACCAAGCACCAACCCGTTCACACGTACCGGATGGATGGTCATGGTTGCCGACGGAGCAATAAACGACCGTTTTGCTGAAACCGCCAACGGTACACCGATGGAATGACCGCCGCCGAGAACCAATGACACCGTCGGTTTAGACATGCCGGCAATCAGTTCCGCCAACGCCAAACCGGCTTCAATATCACCGCCCACGGTATTGAGCAAAACCAGCAAACCTTGAATATCGCGACTTTCTTCGATCGCTACCAATTGCGGCAACATGTGCTCATACTTGGTGGTTTTATTATCACCGGGCAGGACATAATGCCCCTCAATTTGTCCAATAATGGTTAAGCAGTGGATCACAAAGCGCCCGTTGTTCGTGGTAACCGAGCCGTTCTCTACAACATCTTTGAGTTCCTGCTGAAGTTCGGTCGCTTTTTCGGCAGAATCCGCTGAATGTTTTTCATGCTGCATGTACATCGCCTCCGGCATTTAGTGTTGCCGTAAAGCGTGTTTTCATACATGTTCAGCGAATATCCAACCGTTCAATGGCGGTGGTATGACCGCTCTTGGGATCAACCGTTAACAACACACCGTTCATCATGCAATCCCCATCGGCGACCACAAAACGAACGGGTAACTTGTCCCGCATTTTGGCAACCGCCAATTCCGGACGAATACCGAGAACCGACGTAACCGGACCGGTCATGCCGACATCACTGATAAACCCCGTGCCATTCGGCAAGATTTGTTCATCCGCCGTTTGCACGTGCGTGTGTGTGCCGAGAACGGCACTGACTTTTCCATCCGCGAAAAAGGCAAGTGCTTTTTTCTCTGCCGTGGCTTCCGCATGGAAATCCACAATACGGCACGGCGGCAGATCCGGATCATCCAGCAAGCCGTTTAACGTTTCAAACGGACAAGCGAGCGGCTCCATGTACACAACGCCGAGCAGGTTGATGACTGCTACACGAAAACGCCCTTTATCTACGATAAAGCATCCGGAACCGGGAGCAGAATCCGGATAGTTTGCCGGACGTAACACTCCCGTTTGTTGATCGATCAACTCATAGACTTCGGGACGGCGAAACACGTGATTGCCGGTTGTGATGGCGTCGGCACCCGCATTGAACAGAGTCTGCGCCGAAACGCAGGTGATCCCGTTCCCGTCCGCCGAATTTTCACCGTTCACGATGCACACGTCCACCGCATACTGCTTTTTAACAGACGGAAGTACTTTTGCCAGATGGCGGCATCCTGCCGACCCAACCACATCACCGATAAACAGAATGTTCATGTTGTTCTTCTTTCTATCCGCCAATCCAAAACGGATTGTTCGGCTATAGTACAAACGGTGTCCCGTAAAGGACACCGTTTATTTGTTATTTTGCGAAATCGACTGCGCGGTTTTCGCGGATCAAGTGAACCTTGATCTGACCCGGATAATCCAAAGAATCTTCAATCTTCTTCGCGATGTCACGGGCAAGCAAGGTCATTTTGTCATCACTGACAACATCGGGACGAACCAGAATACGAATCTCGCGACCCGCCTGAATAGCAAAGGAACGTTCAACACCGTCAAACTCATTTGCCACTTCTTCCAGTTTTTCCAAACGTTTAATGTAGTTCTCCAGGTTCTCGCGGCGAGCACCCGGACGAGCAGCCGAAATGGCATCCGCCGCTTGCACTAAGCAAGCCACAACCGTCGTTGCTTCCACGTCACCGTGGTGTGCTTGAATGGCATGGATAACCGCTTCGCTTTCCTTGTACTTGCGTGCGATGTCCACACCGATTTCAATGTGCGAACCCTCGATCTCATGGTCAACGGCTTTACCGATATCGTGCAACAAACCGGCACGACGGGCGACCTCGGGATCAATGCCGAGTTCGCTTGCCATGATACCGGAAAGGAATGCCACTTCCATGGAGTGGTTCAGCACGTTTTGACCGTAACTGGTACGGTAACGCAAACGGCCGAGCAACTTCATCACTTCCGGATGGATGCCGTGCAGACCGGTTTCCAAAACGGCGCGTTCACCTTCGGATTTAATGGTGGCTTCCACTTCGCGACGCGCTTTTTCGATCATCTCTTCAATACGCGCCGGGTGAATACGACCGTCCGAAATCAAGCGTTCCAACGCAATGCGGGCAATCTCACGGCGAACCGGATCAAAGCCGGACAATGTGATTGCCTCAGGCGTATCGTCAATAATCAGATCCACACCCGTCATGGTTTCAATGGTGCGGATGTTACGGCCCTCACGACCGATGATACGGCCTTTCATTTCATCGTTCGGAAGCGGCACAACCGATACAGTTGTTTCCGAAACCTGATCCGCCGCCACACGTTGAATGGCATGGGAGATCAACTTACGGGCACGCAGATCGACCTCTTCCTTATACTGCGCTTCAAACTCGTTGATTTTGAGCGCCTTTTCGTGCGACAACTCTTCCGAAAGACTTTTCAGCAAATAATCCTTTGCCTGTTCGACGGTGAATCCGGAAATACGTTCCAGCATTTCGAACTGGCCTTTTTTCAAGTTTTCAACATCCTGCAGACGCGAATCGATCTCGCGTTGCTTTTTGGCGATTGCTTCTTCTTTGGCTTCATAGTTTTCGATCTTATGATCCAGCGATTCTTCTTTTTGCTGCAAACGGCGTTCTTGACGAACGACCTCGTTACGCCGCTCTTTCAACTCGCGTTCCGACTCATTGCGCAGACGGTGAATCTCGTCTTTCGCTTCTAACAAGGTTTCTTTCTTTTTGGATTCTGCGGCAGATTTTGCATCTTTTAAAATACGTTCCGCTTCTGCTTCAGCAGAACCGATCTTCAATTCAGCGGTCTTTTTTCTATGAGAAACGCCCGCTTTGAAAGCAATGACACCGGCGGCACCGCCACCGACGACCAAGGCGCCCAGACCTACGAGAATGTACTCAATCACCTGTTATGAACACCTCCTGTTTGTTCACTTTTCAAACTTCAATACATGGTTGACAGCGAATGATTGTTGTCTTCAACCCAAACTTCCCGAAAAGCGGGAAGGCAATATCAAACAACCGGAATATACGGTACGAAAAGATGCGACACCGACCGCATTTTTTCACCATATACCCACTTATAGATTATACCCCTTCCGCCATCTTCTGTCAAGAAAAAATCTATATATCGTATAAAAGATATCCTCCCGTTGGCACATATCGTGATTTCGATACAAAAGAACCGAAATCCCCCTTTACGTCAAGCGGAGATTTTGTTATAATAAAAATAAGTTGTACATCCGGGAGGAAAATGACTGATGAATGCTTTATTACACTGCAAACCGCACAATGTGTTTGCTTTTTTTGAAGAGATCTGTGCGATCCCGCATGGGTCCGGAAACGTGACAAAACTGGCAGATTGGTGCGTTGCCTTTGCCAAGCAACGCAAACTGCGTTACCTGCGCGATGACGCCGATAACGTAATTCTGTTCAAGGATGCTGCCGTTGGGTACGAACAAGCAAAACCCATCATTCTGCAAGGACATCTGGATATGGTGTGTGCAACCGCGCCAAACACCGATATCGATCTGTCTTGTTGCGGGATCACACCTCTCATTGACGGTGAATGGATCCGTGCCGACGGCACCACACTTGGCGGTGACAACGGCATTGCGGTGGCCATGTTGCTTGCCATTCTGGATGACGACACTCTGCCCCATCCCCCGCTGGAAGTGGTGTTGACATCGGATGAAGAAGTCGGCTTGTTAGGCGCTCATGCTTTGGACACTTTCCCTCTGCGCGGGCGGCGTATGATCAATCTGGACTCTGAGGAAGAAGGTGTGTTCACCGTCAGTTGCGCCGGCGGTGTGCGGGCGGATTGCACCCTGCCGATCACGCGAGAAGATGTTACCGGTATTCCCTGCAAAATATCGGTTTTGGGATTGACCGGTGGGCACTCCGGTGTGGAAATCCACAAAGGTCGCGCAAATGCTCACGTATTGATATCGCGGTTGTTATATGCCATTCGTCAAAAGGCCCCGCTTCACTTACTTTCGCTGCACGGCGGTGAAGTGGACAACGCCATTGCCATTCAATCAACCGCCGAGTTTTTGGTTGCACCTGCCGATCTGGATGCTGTGAACGCGCTTGTTACCGAGTACTGCCGTTTATTTCAGGCAGAATATCACACAACAGATCCTGCGCTTCGTGTCACGTTTGAAAGCGGTTCTCCGACTACGAAATCAGCTGTATCGGCTGTGGATGGCGATCGCCTGATCGCGGTATTGCGCAGTGCACCAAACGGTGTGCAGGCGATGAGTCCGGACATTCCGAACTTGGTACAAACTTCCCTGAATTTCGGTATTCTGCGTTTGGAAGAAAGCCGTTTTTCTGCAACCTTTTCCTTGAGAAGTTCGCTCACTTCTCAAAAAGATATGCTGAAAGATACGTTACGTGCCTTGTTTGAGCAGAGCAACGGAACGGTGACGTTTAGCGGGGATTATCCCGGATGGGCATATCGGTCCGACTCCCCGTTGCGCGAACTTGTCCTGGGCAGTTACCGTGATCTGTTTGGCACTACCCCCACTGTATCTGCCATACACGCCGGTCTGGAATGCGGTATTTTTGCCAGTAAACTGGAAGATTTGGATTGCATTTCATTCGGTCCCGATATGCAGGATGTGCACACGCCGCAAGAGCGGTTACACATCGCCTCTTGCGAGCGCATTTACCAACTGGTGTTAGAGATTTTAAAACGGTGCAAAGCATAAAAGGAGTGCCCTTTTCGCAAGGAAAAGGGCACTTGTTTTATCATCGTTTACATAACCGCACGATCCAAAACGCAAGAAAGCCGCATACGATAACCGCTGCCGTAATCAGCAAAATGCCGATACCCATCATCGTCGAATTATCAGTCGGTTCCTGCAACACAACGTGTGACGGTTCGGTTGTGGATACCGTACTTTCCGATCGCGTTGCGGCGGATGTTTGGTTCGTCGTAGTTGCAGAGGTCGGTGCCGCGGTGGTTGTCACCGTGACAGTGTCTGTCGGTCCGGTAAAAGAGCCAATCATGGGACACGCGCGCAACGTGGGAAACGGATATGCCGTGTCGGTCAGTACCCATGTCTTGTCAAAATCGAACCCACCATACGTACCCGCCCGTTTCATCGTTGCATAACTGCACGAAGTACCGTAAACCGTATCATAGGGTAAGACCGCCAGATAAACACAATCCGAAACGGTCCCTTCTCCGTTACCGATGATGCCGCCGATTGCTTGGACTTTTGTTTCCGACAACACCGTTGCCGTTACCTCTCCGAGATTGTAACCGGCCGTGACGGTGCCGTTGCACAGATCGCCAACCAATCCGCCAACAAACGCACTCACGTCTGCGTCGGCACTCACCGGCGCTATGTTATAACAATTCCGTACTATGCCATCATTTTGTTGACCGACGATGCCGCCCGCATGTATACGTGTATAGTGACTCGGCGCCACTGTGCCGGAATTCCAACACCGTTCCACCGTACCGCCTTGCCACACCATCCCGACAATCCCGCCACAGAAGTTGGCAAGTGTTGCCGCCGTGTTGTAACAATCCGTCACGGTACTGTTCTCTGCACAACCAACGATTCCGCCTGCATGGAAATCGTGATACGGGGTAAAACCGGTAGTTTTCGCCGTTACCAGCGAAGCATTGGAACAACCCGTTACAGATCCACCCTTGCAATACCCGGTTATGCCGCCGCCATAAGTGTTATTGAACATACCCGTGGATATGGCGGCAACCCGCCCGCTCACATGGCAATCGGTGATGGTTCCGGTGGAATAACCGGCAATACCACCGGCATACACCAGATCATAAGAGCCAACCGATGCTTGGATATCACAATCCACAACAGACAATCCACGGATTGTACCCGTATTATACCCGAATACGCCGCCGTACGATTCTTTGACGTTCACATACAAGCCGCTGATGCGATAACCGTTTCCATCGAAAATACCGGTAAACGGCAACTCTTCACTGTGTCCGATCGGTTTCCAGCCGGTATCGGAAAAATCATCCTTGGAAAACTTGAGATCGTTCATCAGGCGGTAACGACCGTCCAGATCCTTGCGCACGGCATCCAAATCCGCTTTGGTATAAATCGGTGTGTATGAATCGGCGGCGAGTGCGATATTGCGGTATGGCACACTCAAAAGCAGCAGGAATACCGTCACCATGACCGTTGTCACTTTTCTGAACATGCACCCGCCCCCTTTCTCATTTACCTATGATACCATATCACTCAAAAAAGGTCAATGGCGACCGTTCACTCTTAAAAAACAACCGAATACCGCCAAACGATTGACGGTAAAGTAATCGTGCGGTACGATACTCTTGCAAAGGAGGAACCCCTTTATGAAATGTACCATTGTGATCGATCCCAATAAACCGGAGGAGGTGATCGTGCACGTTCACAAACACACGCAACTCGCCGATGAGATCCGCGCACTCTGTAATCAAAACGATCCTTATCTTATCGGCTATAAAGACCGGGAAGCATGCCACTTGAATATACAAGACGTGCTCTATTTTGCCGTTGAGAATAATCACGTGAATGCTGTCACCGAAAACGATTGTTTTCGCGTAAAAAGTCGGTTGTATGAATTAGAGTCCCGTCTACCCTCTGCTTTTGTAAAGATCCATCAATCCTGCATCGCCAATCTGAAAAAAGTCAAATGTTTCAGTACCTCTTTGGCGGGAAGCTTGCAGGTGATATTTGTAAACGGCGACACCGATTTTGTTTCGCGAAGACAAGTAAAACACGTAAAAGAAAGGTTAGGTTTATAATGAATCAATATTTAAAGCAATTCTTACACCGCGGATTACTGTTTGGCGGTTTCGGCCCGATCGTCGTCGGAATCGTTTATGGAATTCTTGAAAAAACACTTCCGGATTTTTCGTTGACCGGTATCCAAGTTTTGTTAGCGATTGTGAGCACCTATGTACTGGCGTTTGTACAGGCCGGTGCCAGTATTTTTAACCAAATCGAGCACTGGTCCATTGCCAAATCGTTATTTTTCCATTTTGGCAGTTTGTATCTTGCATACGTATCCTGTTATGTACTCAACACGTGGATTCCGTTCCAAATGAACGTTGTACTGATTTTCACCGCAATCTTTGTTGTTTTGTATGCCGTCATTTGGGGAACTGTGTACGGGATCATTCGCCTGACCAGCCGCAAACTGAATCAAAAACTTGCGCAACAATAAGCAATTGTGCTATACTGACCCCATAAGGAGGGATCAGTATGCAATTGCGGTTTAAACAACGGTTCTTTTCATGGTTTGACAGTTATGACATTTTTGATGAGGCCGGTGATACCGTATACACCGTGAAAGGTCAATTCGCCTGGGGGCATTGTTTAAAGATTTTTGACGCCCTCGGCAACGAGATTGGTATGATCAAAGAGCGCATTTTCACATGGTTCCCCAAATTTGAAATGTATATCGGCGGACAATGCGTTGGATGTATCAGTCGCGAATTTTCGTGGTTTAAACCGAAGTATTCCATTGATTGTAACGGTTGGCAAGTTACGGGCGATTTCTTTGAATGGGACTATACCATCACCAACCCCGGCGGTCAACTCGTGGCCACCGTATCCAAAGAACTCTTCAACCGGACCGATACCTACCTGCTGGATATCGCCGATCCAAACGATGCACTTTGTGTGCTGATGCTGGTCCTCGCAATTGATGCGGAAAAATGTTCACGTAAAGATTAAAAGAAGCCGTACCCGTTGGGTACGGCTTCTGATTTTTATGACAAATGCACCGTTTGATTGTTTCGGGCAGATTCAAACGCCGCCATCAACACGCGCATCGCACGCATGATCTGTTCATGTGTGACGATCGGCTCTGCTTTGCCTTCCATAACGGCAACGACGTTTTCATAATACTCTTCCCAACGCGGCTCGTGATCCAGTTCGGGGAGCGGCAATTCACTGATCTCTTGTTTGGGACGCGGCCACATGGTTTTGGATAACCCGTTCGGCGTGTATACGCACCCTTGTTCCCAGTCCACTTCTTTGATGTTCGCTTTGACGACCTTGCCTTCTTTGCCCCACCACTTATAGATCGTGGCGGTGCCGTCATCGCCGGATAAATGCCAACGCGGTTCTTCAATATAGCACCACAGATCAGCGATCACCTGTGCACGCACGCCGTTTTTAAACTGAATGTTGACGCGGCAAACGTCATCTACAAGCGGAAAACGCACGCTTTGCAACTGGGCATACACGTATTCAGGCTCACTATCGATCAGGCACAGCACCTGATCGATCATATGGATACCCCAATCATACAACGTACCGCCGCCGGCTTCGTATGTACTGCGCCAACGACCGGAGCTGCCGCGATTGCTGTACAAACGTGAATCCAGGAAGTACAGTTTTCCCAGCATATCGCGGTTGATGATCTCACGCATGATGGCATAGTCCACGTCAAATCGCCGATTCTGGTGAACCGTGTACAGTTTACCGGTCTTTTCGCTCACGCGATAAATCTCTTCCAATTCCTCGCAATTCATGCAAGCCGGTTTTTCACACACAACGTGCTTGCCCGCTTCCATTGCTTCAATGGAATACTTCTTGTGGAAATTGTTCGGCGTTGCCACAATGACCAGTTCCACATCGGATTGATATAATTCTTCCGCGGACTCAAACACTTTGAGTCCGTTTTCTTTTGCCAACTCACACCGTTCGGGTGCAATATCGTATATACCGACAACCTCCAGATCGTCGATCAGTTTGTTGATTTGCTCCGCGTGCCAGGAACCCATGTTGCCATAACAGATAATCGCTGCTGTATGTTTCATACTGTGACACCTCACCATTTGTGCTTACCGGTATTATATCACAGCCCGACAACACATACAACCGCCTTTGTCAAATTTTTATAAAGGAATAACTTCTTGGTCGATCCCCCATACCGTGAGTTCTTCTACAACCGCATGCTGTGGAAGATTGCATATATACAAAATCGAATCCGCCACATCATTCACCGTCATTTGATGAACACCTTCCGCCAAATTGGCGCTTTTCTCAAATCCGGTACTGGCAGATGCAGGAATTAAGCACGTCACGCGGATATTATGCGGGCGCAAATCCACGTACGCCCCTTTGGAGAATCCAAGCATACCGGCTTTGGCGGCACCGTATATGCTAAATCCCGGCCAAGCTTGTTTGGCGCAAACCGAGGACACGTTGATAATTGTCCCACTTTTTTGTTCTTTCATGAGCGGAGCAAACACGTTTGTTCCATAGATCGCACCGGTCAAATTCAGAGCGATCGAACGATCGATCTCGTCCTGTGTTTGTTCGGTAACCGATTTAATGGCAACGCCACCGCCCGCATTATTCACCAGGACGTCCAGTCGTCCGTATTGCTCCACAACAGTTTTATACGCAGATTGCCAATCGGCATAGTTTGTCACGTCCATACAAATCACAGACGAACAACCGATTTCTTCTTTTGCCTGTTCTAACATATCACGATTGCGGGCCGTAATGATAACGGTTGCGCCCTGTTTTACCATTTTTTCTGCCGTCGCCTTTCCGTAGCCACTGCTTCCACCTGTAATCAAAACAACTTTTCCGTTCATCTCTCTCTTCCTTTCGATTCGTTTTACAATTTCATGTCCTACCGCTTCACCAAGTCCCAGCATCGT
The DNA here is from genome assembly GCA_017440005.1 of Clostridia bacterium. GTDB lineage: Bacteria > Bacillota > Clostridia > Oscillospirales > Acutalibacteraceae > RGIG3009. Next base: position 4,283 of record JAFSIB010000105.1, on the reverse strand, counting down.
TCTTGTCAACCGAGCAGACGAAGCGGCGATGCTGGAAAACGATGCACCACGACAAGCCACAAACAGATTGGAAAACTCTTTTGTTTCCGTGCAGCCAATCGGGATTTCATAAGGAGTAGGGACGTCCTGACAATCTCCCGTTTCGCCATGTCGATCCCGTGCATGGTCGGCAATGGTTGCCATCGCATCTAAAAACCGATGTTGCGCGGCATCCACCAGCAAGTCATGTTCCGTCAACACATATTTCCCCACCAGTCGATACCCTTCGCGAATGCCGGGCATCGGGAAGAAATCCACCAACGTATATCCCGTCACACCACGATCTACTTGCAAATGATGCCAATACCGAAGCGCGGTAGCTCGCCCGACTTCATCCGCTGAATCGCCAAGTTCTATGTATTCCTTGCCGGTTAGCGTCGGGCACATGTTGATATTGATCTCCCCGTTGGGATAAACATTAAAGCAGGCGGCAATATTTGTCCGCGGCAAGGCACTGTCATTCAGTTCATAGTCATCAACATGATTCGGGTTATCGGTTGGTTTGATTCGAAATAAATACGAAACACCATTGATAGCTTTTTTATCTGTTTCACCGGCAGATGGTTCATTATACGCTTGTTTAGACTCGCGACCAATGGTAACCTCACACCCTGCATCACGAGCAAGCAGTATGTCACCTGTGCTGTCCACAAAGTAATCGGCAAAAACTTCATAATCCTCGGCTTCACCATGCACAACAATAGAGCGCACCAACTCCCCTTGTGTCGTACAGGCACAGTATTCGGTGCCAAACAACACGGTAAGGTGTGTCATGTACGGTTGCAACAGTTCACCCATCACACGGTTCATCGCTTCCGGTTCAAACTGAAAACGTTTTAAATCCTTTCGATCCACCAAAGTCGGGCACCGTTTTAGCGTATCTTCATACGTGGCTTCTTTTGAGGGAACGGAAAGCCCCCACGGGTATCGCGGATCCGAAACGGATTCGCACACCGCGCAAGCATTGGGAACGGCCGATAGCTTTTCATAGATCAACCAATGAAGTTCGCCGCTTGCCACTCCCGGTTCCCAACAGTTTACACCGCCATACACACTGGTACCACCAAATCCAAGATTTTTCTCTATCACAATTGTTTTGACGCCTTGTTTTGCTAAGGTATAGGCAACAGCAAATCCGCCCGAACCGGCGCCAACCACTGCCACCTGTGCATGTAACCGTTTCGTTTCACTCACCCTTTTTGTTTTTTATAAAATGGGAATGCGGATTTCCCACTCAAAGCCATCCTGCGACATATCCGACGGAAATACTTCCAAAGAGGCTATCTCCTTGTTGCGCACTAAATTTGCCGATGGTAATAACTCATACAGAATTTTACTGTATTGTTGATTCACGATCTCGTCGTCCACCGTGTTCATCTGAAAACAAACCCATCGACTTGCCGGAATCTCTTCTCCCTCATTGCCCATTTCGCCGATGCAACAAGACACTACGTTTCCTTGATCGCGATAAGAAACATAGAGCTTATCTCCTTTGACGTTTTCAGAAAACGGACTGTCAAAAAAGGTATTCCACACATCGTCACAACAACACGTGTCTGACAATGTTGATGTGCCGGAAAAACCGGAAATATAGAATGTTTCAGTTCGAATAATTTTAAGGGGTATGCTTTCACGTCCGGCAACCATAAACTCAAATTTCGGTCGTGTAAACAAATTGATCTGTACGTCTTGTCCTGTACAAGCCGTAGGTGTGATACCGTGGTAATCACTAAACGCTCTCGTAAAAGAGGATTGATTGGCATATCCGTATTTTTCGCTGATTGCTAAAATATCCGGATGATCGGCGCAGGAAATCTCCAACGCCGCCAAAGTCAACCGTCTTTTTCGGATGTATTCCGAAATCGGACAACCAACAACAAACGAAAAAATCCGCCGAAATTCGTACAATGACAAGTTTATTGATTTTAATATGACATCAAAATCAAGTGTCTGTGTAATATTCGATTCCATATAATCAATAACCTGATCTAACTTTTCTATTCCGTTATACACAAAATCACATCCCTCAAGCGTATTATAACAAATTCACCGGCTAATGTCTTATCATTCGTTGCACGGTAATGATAAATCGGCTCTTGATTGATTCCTATTCAAATTCCGATAAACTGTGTACCGGTTTCCCATGCTTGTCAAGACAGGGCTCGGCACAACGCATCGACTTATAAAGCGCATTCTCCGTCGCTTCCGACGCGGCGCGGAATACGGTATCGATCTTACTCTCCGACAATCGAGTGACAGTTGCAAAGCACGGTTCGTCCTCGCGCACACGGTTAGCGGTGGAAAATCCGATAAAAATCTCGCCACTGCTATGTCCGATGCGCGATCCTGCACGCGCCAGCGCCGTGGGAATCCGCTTAATGACCCGTTTAAGTTGACGTGAGGTCAACGGGATGTCCGTTGCCAACAGCACAATAACGGAACCTTGATCGTTTTCGGGCAATCCTTCGGCAATTTCCCAGCCGATTGGTCGACCCTCCACCGTTAAATCCGACAACGTACCGTGGTTTGACAGCAATAGCACACCAACCGTATAGGCGGTGCTGTCAAAGGTCACCAGCCGAGATGCTGAACCGATACCGCCCTTCAGACCGTGGCAGGACATACCGCGACCGGCGCCCACCGCGCCTTCCTCAAACGTGTCCGAAGCCGCTTCAAACGCATCACTGACATCCTGTTCTGAAACGGAAAATGCGCAAATATCGCTGATCAGCGCATCGTTGCATTCGCACACAACCGAATTTACAGAGTGTAGGACCCGACCGTTCGCCTGCGCTGTTCGTACCGCACGTTTGGCAAGAGCATCCAACACCGCACCCACACTCAGCGTATTGGTAAGGGCAATCGGGGATTCCAATGTGCCAAGCTCTTCGATTTGCACCAAACCCACGCTTTTTCCATATCCGTTGAGCACGTAACAAGCAGCCGTCGGTTTGTTACAAAACACATCGTCGGCGGTGGGAATCACAACCGTCACTCCGGTGTGCACCGTATCAGTTTCTATCGTTTTGTGACCAACTCGAACACCGGCAACATCGGTGATTTGGTTACGTGCACCACATACAAACTCATTTTTCACACGCGTACTCCTGTCTGCTTATATACTTCATCCAAGAATATGTTTTGGATGCGCATTGCCAGTGCTTCATCTTTACCGCCTTTCGGTTGACCGTCTACCTCAAACACACGCAACACGTTTTTGGTGGTGCTGCACAGCAAGATCTCATCGGCATTGAGCAGTTCATCCACCGAAAAAACGCGTTCCTCGGTCGGAATCCCGTTTTCTTCACAAAGCTGTTTGACAATCGCGCGGGTAATGCCCGGTAAAATCAATTCATCCAACGGTGGCAACACCAAAACGCTGTTTTTAAGCATTAAAATGCTGCTGTGTGCTGCTTCCGTTACACGATCGCCACGGTGAAACAAGACTTCCGTCGCCCCGACAGCGGTCGCCCGCTGCGCCGCAAACACATTGGGGAGCAAGTTGGTCGTTTTAATATTGCAGTATTGAAACCGCAAGTCCTCCATACGGATGAGCGACGCACGCTTATCGCGTGGCGGAACCGCAATCGGCGACACATACATAATCAGATTAGCCGTCGCATCTTGCGGATATTCGTGTTTGCGAGGAGCCACACCTCGGGTAACCTGCAGATACAGCATCGTCTCACCTACGTCGGCTTCTGCAAGCAATCGTCCGATTTCGCTTTTTAAAGTGTCGCGTGGCATAGAGAACACAATCTCCGTTAAACGGCAACTGTTGTATAACCGATCCAAATGCAAATCTAGCGCAAACGGACAACGGTTTAGCACCAAAACCGCATCGTACACCGCATCACCGAAAAAAACCGACCGATCACACAACGGTATTTTCAATTTTTTTAGTTCGCCAATCTCACCATTAAAGTATCCTATCGCTCCCATTGTTAATCCCCCAAAAAAGATTCGCTCGCCTAATGTACCTACATAGTAGTATACCGCATCCTTTTTGAAAAGTCTTTCCATTTATTGCACAATATTGATAAAATGTCCAACGGTATCATCGCAAGTGTGACACAAAAGAAAAACTCCGACGAAAATCGTCGAGGTCTTGCTTTGTGTTGGCGCCGCGGTCTGCGATTGGCAAGGCGATGCCTCGCCACAGACAGAGCCGGGCACCGCAAAAGTAGGGTGTAACCCGTTCCCATCCTCCCCCTGTTTCAAGTTTTCGGAAGGAAGGGGATGTG